>JBEGTC010000028.1:0-9817 GCA_041179565.1 Actinomycetota bacterium | reverse complement strand
TGATATGAGCACAGTATTGATTCTCGCTGATTTTGCAGGCGATAAGGCGACCAAGACAACGGCAGAGCTGGCGACAGCTGGTGCTCGTATCGGTGAGGTAACGGCGGTAGTTCTAGCTGCCCCTGGCACAGGTGCTGCACTTGCTGCAACAGTCTCACAAGGTCCAATTGCAAAGGTCGTTGTTGTTGAAGATGCAGGCTTTGCCGCACATGGCGTTGCAGCAGCAGCTGATGCACTTGCCCAGATTGCGAAGACAACTTCGCCAGCAGCGATTCTCATCGCATCACACGCCTTTGGTAAAGAGGTAGCTGCGCGCACCGCAGTCGCACTTGAATCAGGAATCATCACCGATGCGGTAGATATCGACTCATCAGTTACCTCTACCCAACTCGTCTTTGGTGGTTCGACAACCGTTAAATCCGTCGTCTCTCACGGAACTCCAGTTATTACGATCCGACCAAATTCAATCTCAGCCGACTTCACAGCCTCAACGCCAACAGTTGCCCATGAGAACGTTTCGATTTCACCAGCCGCAAAGCTTTCGACCATCTCTTCATCTCAGCCACCAGTGAAGGGTGGACGTCCAGAGCTCACTGAAGCGAACATCGTGGTCTCAGGAGGCCGTGGTACCGATGGCAACTTCACTGCAGTTGAAGGTTTTGCAGATTCGCTAGGAGCTGCCGTCGGTGCATCGCGCGCAGCTACCGATGCTGGCTGGTATCCACATTCACATCAGGTTGGTCAGACAGGTAAGACCGTTAGCCCTGCGCTCTATGTAGCTTGCGGAATTTCCGGTGCGATCCAGCATCGCGCCGGAATGCAGACCTCAAAGACAATCGTTGTCGTCAATAAGGATCCAGAGGCGCCACTCTTTGAAATCGCTGATTTCGGGGTGGTAGGCGATCTCTTCGCAGTTCTACCTGCGGCAACTGAGGGCGTAAAGGCGAGTAAGGCTTAATACCTGCCTTCAAACTAGACTGCTCCCGTGAGCATCTACCTCGATCATGCGGCAACAACGCCGATGAACCCTGCCGCAATCGAGGCGCTGACAAGTGCGCTAGCCATTATTGGTAACCCATCATCGCTCCATGCCGATGGTCGCGCAGTTCGCAAATACGTTGAAGATGCTCGCGAACTCCTTGCCGCATCAATTGGAGCTGCGCCAAGTGAGGTGATCTTTACCGGATCAGGCACCGAGGCCAACAACATCGCAATTAAAGGTATCTATTGGCAACGTAACTCGCTCCAATCGAGACCCGTCATCATTACAAGCGCAATCGAACATCAAGCGGTGCTTGAACCAGCTCATTGGTTGGTCGAACATGAAGGTGCGCAGCACATCGCACTTCCAGTCAATAGCGATGGCGTTATCAATCTGGATGCGCTCCGACTTTTAGTAGAAGATCACGGCAATTCAATTGCGCTTATCTCTGTTATGCATAGCAATAACGAGACCGGCGTCATTCAACCGATCTCAGATGTGGTGGCGATAGCTGGCGACATTCCAGTTCATTGTGATGCAGTTCAATCATGGAGCAAGTGCGAATTTTCATTTAAGGATTTGGGACTTTTTGCGGCATCGCTCAGCGGCCATAAAGTTGGTGGCCCAATAGGTGTGGGCGTATTGGTTCTACAGAGAGGCGTTGATATTCCAGCGCTGATCCACGGCGGGGGACAGGAGCGTGAGATTCGCAGCGGCACGGTGAATGCGCCCTCGATTGTCGCGCTGTCAGCAGCGATTAAGAAGAGCAATTACTCGAGCCATGATGTAGCCGCTCTTCGTCACTCATTCGAACGCGGAGTTCATAACGTTCTGCCCGATGCAATCATCAACGGATCAGGCGCGGATCGATTGCCAGGTATCTCTAGTGTGACCATTCCTGGTGCGCTCAACGAAACTCTACTTCTCTTGCTCGATAGCAAATCTATTTCCTGCTCTACCGGCGCTGCCTGCACCGCAGGTGTCCATCGCCCTAGCCATGTTCTTGAGGCGATGGGTATCGATGAAGGTGCTGTGATGTCCACTCTTCGATTTTCATTCGGTGCCACATCCACACAGGCAGATGTCGATGCAGCAATTGCGGCGCTGCCAGATGTTGTAACTCGAGCTCGGAGTGCGCGATGAGATTGATAGCAGCGATGTCCGGTGGTGTTGATTCTGCAGTTGCAGCAGCGCGCGCAGTTGAAGAGGGCCACGAGGTAATTGGCGTACATTTGGCGCTCTCTTCGAACCCACAGAAGTACCGCAGCGGCGCCAGAGGTTGCTGCACCATTGAGGATTCACATGATGCCCGTCGCGCCGCCGATGTAATTGGTATCCCTTTCTATATCTGGGATATGGCAGATGAGTTCCATGAGAACGTAGTTGAAAACTTTATGTCCGAGTACAAGTCGGGTCGAACCCCAAATCCATGTCTGCGCTGCAATGAAAAAGTTAAGTTTGCAGCTGTTCTAGATCGCGCAAAGAACATGGGATTCGATGGCGTCGTTACCGGTCACTATGCGCGCACTGTAGATACATCTGAAGGTAAGACCCTCCATCGTGCGATTGATCCGTTAAAGGATCAGTCATATGTCCTGGCGGTGCTTAATCGCGAGCAAATCAACGGTGCAATCTTTCCACTGGGAGATACCGAGAAAGTAGATATTCGCATCGAGGCAGAGCGACGCGGTTTAGCTGTTGCCCAGAAGCCTGATAGCCATGACATCTGCTTCGTTCCCTCTGGCGACAATGCGGGATGGTTGCGAGATCGCATGGGTAGTGAAGAAGGTCCGATTGTTGATCAAGATGGAAATCAACTCGGCACTCATAAGGGCGCTTATACCTACACAATCGGTCAGCGAAAGGGCTTAGGGCTCACAGTGCCAACAGCTGATGGTTCGCCACGTTTTGTATTAAAGATTGAGCCAGTCTCCAACACCGTCGTGGTGGGTCCGCGTGAAGATTTAGCAGTCACCTCGATGCGCGGAGAAAAGACAATCATCTGCGGTCCAGATATTGCACCCGGTGGCCACCGCGGCTTTGTTCAGGTGCGCGCACACGGCGCACCACTGCCTGCCTCGTACTCATACAGCGATGGCTATTTAAACGCTCAGCTAGATGAACCGCTACTGGGACTTGCCACCGGCCAGGCAATGGTGATTTACGATGGTGATCGAGTAGTTGCATCAGCGACAATCTGTGAGACAGCATGAGTAACGAAGCGCGCCACCGTATCTCCGAGCTCACGCAAGAGATCCGTGATCATCAATTTAAGTATTACGTTCTCGATGCGCCAACAATCACTGATGCGCAATTCGACAAGCTGTTAAAGGAGCTCGGCGAGTTAGAGGCGAAGAATCCCGAACTCCTCGAGCCAGATTCACCATCTCTAGGAATCGGTGGTGGATTTGCTACGACCTTTACCCAACATGACCATATCGAGAAGATGATGAGCCTAGATAACGTCTTCGACAACGATGAGTTAGCTGCTTGGTTTGATCGAGTCGAGAAAGAGTCACCTTCGCCGCAATATCTCTGCGAACTTAAAGTTGATGGCTTGGCAATCAACCTGCTTTATGAAGATGGTCAGTTGGTGAGAGGTCTAACTCGGGGAAACGGTGTCACCGGTGAAGATGTGACGCTCAATGTAAAGACAATTAAAGGACTGCCTCACGCGTTGACCGGCAAGAAAGTTCCCAAGCAGATTGAAATCCGCGGCGAAGTTTTCTTTCCGGTAGCTGCTTTTAATCAACTCAATGAGGAGTTGGAAGAGGCAGGCAAGGCGCTCTTCGCCAATCCACGCAACTCGGCTGCGGGTTCGCTCCGACAGAAAGATCCGCGCGTCACCGCATCGCGTCCGCTCAGCGTTGTAGTCCATGGCGTAGGCGCTAACGATGGCTTAACTTTCGCCAATCAATCAGATGCCTATACCGAGTTGAAGAAGCTTGGCTTGCCGACCTCTGATCGCTTCAAAGTCTGTGGCAGTCGCCAAGAGGTCATTGATTTCATCTCTTACTACAACGAACATCGCCATGATGTCGAGCATGAGATTGATGGCGTTGTTATCAAAGTCGATTCGATTGCCGAACAACGCAAGCTTGGCTTTACATCGCGCGCACCAAAATGGGCTATCGCTTATAAATATCCACCCGAAGAAGTCACAACAAAGTTGCTCGATATTAAGGTCAGCGTTGGTCGCACCGGTCGCGTTACCCCGTTTGCCTTTATGGAGCCGGTAAAAGTTGCTGGATCTACCGTCACCAATGCGACTCTGCATAATCAAGAAGAGATTGAACGCAAAGGTGTATTAATTGGAGACACTGTCATCATCCGCAAGGCAGGAGATGTGATTCCAGAGGTTCTTGGGCCGGTTCTCGATCAGCGCACCGGTAAAGAGAAGAAATTTGTAATGCCGACACATTGCCCCGAGTGTGGCTCACAACTCAAGGCAATCAGTGAAGGAGATGTAGATATTCGCTGTACCAATCAACGTAGCTGCCCGGCACAATTACGCGAACGTATCTTCTATATCGGCTCGCGCGCTGCTCTCGACATAGATGTCTTAGGTTTAGAGGCAGCGATAGCGATGCTTACCGACAAGATTATTGAGGATGAGGGAGATCTCTTCGACCTTACTGAGGCAAAGTTGGTGAAGTCGCCATTCTTTACTAAGAAAGATGGAACGCCCGGTAAGAATGTTGAGAAGTTACTTGCCGCCTTAGAAGTTGCCAAGTCACGCCCACTCTGGCGCACCATCGTGGCCCTCTCTATTCGCCACGTTGGACCGACGGCAGCACAAGCACTTGCCACTCAATTGGGGTCGATGAAGGCAATCTCTGAGGCATCAGTTGCCGAACTCGCTGAGATTGATGGCGTTGGTGCAGTAATTGCTGAGTCAATCGTTGAATGGTTTGAAGTTGATTGGCATAGAGAAATTGTGAAGAAATGGTCTGCTGCTGGCGTTGCCATGGAGAACGTTCAAGGCGAGGCAAAGCCGCAAACACTGGCCGGGCTAACGTTTGTCGTTACTGGTGGGCTTGAGAACTTCACTCGCGATTCCATAGCCGAGACGATTACCGCGCACGGCGGAAAGCCTTCATCCTCGGTCTCAAAAAAGACCGATTACGTATTGGTTGGCGCAGATCCTGGATCGAAGCTCGCTAAAGCCCAAGAGTTGGGCGTCACAATCATCGACGAGGCTCGTTTCTTAGAGCTTCTGGCGGGGAAGTAGTAATCTGCACCCATGAACTTGCTCTCTGAAGTTACCCGCGAACTCCCACTCTCACCAGTGACCTTCGGCGTCATCGCCTTTGGCGTCTTCGTCTTCTTGCTCTACGTCGTACTTCGTTTCGACAAGTAAATCGATCGGTCGCCAGAGTTGAAACTTGGCCTCTACGGCGGAACCTTTGATCCGATTCATAGCGGCCATCTCCATGTCATCTCAGAGCTCCTCTCACAAAAAATCGTCGATCGAATCCTGGTGATTCCAGCCGGCGAACCGCGACTTCGCGAACATGCACCAATTGCCTCTGGCGCCGAGCGCCGTGCAATGTGTCAAATAGCGATCAACGACTTGGCCCCCGAACTTCGCAGCAAAGTTGAGGTCAATCCAATTGAAATCTTACGAATGGGCCCTAGCTACACAATCGATACTGTCGAAGCGGTAAAGCAGAGCTACCCAGATGACGAAATAGTTCTCATAGTTGGTTCGGATGCTTATCAGAAAATTGATCAATGGCATCGAGTAGATGAACTTCTCAAGCTAGTTACCCTCGAGATAATTGCTCGACCTGGCGCTAGCGCTGCGAATGCGCGTGAAATCGATGCAATTGATGTCTCAGCAACTCAAGTACGATTACACCAGTCAGATTTGCTTCCGCCATCTGTCGCCAACTACATCAAGGAGCACCATCTCTATGTCAGCTAGCCAGAGCACAATTGCGCATACTCAGATTGCCGCACAGGCTGCTGCCGATAAGTTCGGAACCGAACTCGTTGCCCTCGATCTCTCCGAGCAGGCGGTGCTCTCCGAAGTCTTCCTCATCGTCACAGCGCAGAACGTACGTCAAGTCTCTGCAATCTCAGATTGGGTTGAAGAGAAGTTGCGCATCGCAGGCGATAAGCCAGTCCGTCGCGAAATCAGCGAAGAGTGGGCGCTGCTCGATTACTCAGATCTCGTAGTTCATATCCAGAGCAAGACGTTACGTAGCTACTACATGCTCGACCGTCTATGGAATGACTGCCCGGTAATTCCACTTGATATCAAAGAGCCAACTGATGAGGACGCTGCAGTAAATGGCTAACACCATCATTCTCTGGCGCCATGGCCAAACTGATTGGAATGTTCAGAATAAGTTTCAAGGCCATACCGATATCCCGTTGAATGCAGTCGGTGAATATCAGGCAAAACATGCCGCCAGGCTGGTCGTCGATATGAAGCCAACTTCAATTCTCTCTAGCGATTTATCTCGCGCTCGTACAACTGCTCAAGCGCTAGCCGATATCAATGGCCTTGCTATCAATATCGACCCACGTCTTCGTGAGACTAATTGCGGAAAATGGGAAGGCCTTACCGGAGAAGAGATCCGCGCCGTTGATTTGAATAATTTACGCGAGTGGTCACTCGGTGGTGACAATCCCGCAGGTGGTACCGGCGATCGTCGCAGCGAAGTCGGCGCACGCGCAAAGGCTGCAATTGAAGATTTTCTCGCAGGTAGAGATGGTGAGACTCTCATTGTTGCCACACATGGCGGCACTGCTCGCGCGATCATCGGCATGTATTTGGAGCTGCCAATTCCATATTGGTCGAAGATTGGTGGGCTATCGAATGCATCGTGGTCGGTGCTCTCGCATACGCCCAAGGGTTGGCTGCTTACCGAGCACAATGCTGGTTCGATTCCAGAGCCGGTCTTGGGCCAAGATTCTGCGGCTGTCATTCCTGATTCGGTAAGGTAATATTCCAACTCGCAGTAAAGGCAGTAAAGACGGGGATATGGCGCAATTGGTAGCGCGCTTCCATGGCATGGAAGAGGTTAGGGGTTCGATTCCCCTTATCTCCACTGTAGAAAGCTCTCTTCTTATCTTCGGTTAAGATTGGCCAATGACCACAGAGAATCAGGAACACGCGGCATACGACTTTGCCTACGTTCAAGAGAAGTGGCTACCAATCTGGGACAAGCTCGAGCCATTTAAGTCTGGTCGCGCCGATGATCCACGGCCAAAGAAGTATGTACTCGATATGTTCCCGTATCCATCGGGCGATCTCCATATGGGCCACGCTGAGGCCTACGCCTTGGGCGATGTCATCGCTCGCTACTGGATTCAAAAGGGTTTCAACGTCATGCACCCAATCGGCTGGGATGCATTTGGTCTGCCAGCTGAGAATGCGGCGATAAAGCGCAATGCCGATCCACGCGAATGGACTTACGAGAACATCGCAGTTCAGAAATCTTCGATGCGTCGGTATGCCTGTTCTTTCGATTGGGATCGCGTCTTTAATACCTGCGACCCTGAGTATTACAAGTGGAATCAATGGCTCTTTATCGAACTTCACAAGCGTGGGCTGGCCTACCGTAAAGATTCAGCGGTCAATTGGTGTCCAGGATGCCAGACCGTTCTCGCCAATGAGCAGGTAGTTGGCGGCTTATGCGAACGTTGCGACTCGGCTGTCACCAAGAAGAAACTCAACCAGTGGTACTTCAAGATCACCGATTACGCAGATCGCTTGCTCGACGATATGGATCAACTCGAAGGCAAGTGGCCAGAGAAGGTCTTGTTGATGCAGCGCAATTGGATTGGTCGCTCACAAGGCGCCAATGTGCAATTTGAGATTGAGGGCCGCACTGAGCCGGTAACTATCTACACCACTCGTCCAGATACTTTATATGGCGCAACATTTATGGTCGTTGCCGCCGACTCAGCGCTGGCTGCTGAACTCACAGCGGGCGGACCAGTTGAAGCAGAATTTAACCAGTACCTCGATTCAGTTAAGGCTGCCTCAGATATCGATCGCCTGGCAACAGATCGTCCAAAGTCTGGCGTTGATCTCAAGCGCTTTGCAATCAATCCAGTCAATGGCGAGAAGTTGCCAATCTGGGCTTCAGATTATGTTCTTGCAGATTACGGAACCGGCGCGATTATGGCCGTTCCGGCTCATGATCAACGTGACCTAGATTTTGCAAAGGCTATGGGGCTACCAATCCGCGTTGTTGTTCAAACCGATGAGGAAGATCCTGCAGTCAGCGGCGTTGCAACAACTGGCAGCGGCGTTCTCATTAACTCAGGCTCTCTCAATGGCCTTGAGAAAGATGCTGCGATCGCGGCGATTACGGCTGAGCTCGAGGCGAAGGGCCTTGGAAAATCTGCGCGTAACTTTCGCCTCCGCGACTGGCTTGTCTCACGCCAACGCTTCTGGGGCACACCGATTCCAATTGTTCACTGCGATAAGTGCGGTGAAGTTCCAGTTCCAGCTGATCAATTGCCGCTCACACTTCCATCGGCGAAAGATATTGATCTCAAGCCAAAGGGCCAATCACCACTTGCCGCTGCAACCGATTGGGTCAATACCGCATGCCCTTCATGTGGCGCACCAGCCCTGCGCGACTCAGACACGATGGATACCTTCGTAGATTCATCCTGGTACTTCTTGCGCTATCCATCTTCAACCAACGATAAAGAGCCGTTCTCGCGCGCAGATGTTGATACCTGGCTGCCAGTTGATCAATATGTTGGTGGCGTAACCCACGCAATTTTGCACCTTCTCTATTCACGATTCTTTACCAAAGTCCTCAACGACATGGGAATGCTCGGCTTCAACGAGCCATTCACACGACTTCTTAATCAAGGCATGGTCCTGATGGATGGATCAGCGATGTCTAAGTCTCGTGGAAATTTGGTTCGCCTCTCTGATGAGCTTGAAAATCACGGCGTCGATGCAATTCGCCTCTCAATGGTCTTCGCTGGCCCACCTGAGGATGATGTTGATTGGGCCGATGTATCACCATCGGGTTCAGTTAAGTTCTTAAGCCGTGCATGGCGTTTATCTGGCGATGTCACATCGACTCCGGGAGTTGATTTTGCAACTGGCGATCTCGCACTTCGTAAGGCGACCCATAAAGCGCTCCATGATGCTGCTTTCGCCGTTGAATCATTCCGCTTTAACGTTGCTATCGCTCGCGTGATGGAGCTCGTTAATGCAACCCGCAAGGCAATCGATACTGGTTGCGGTGCGGCAGATCCTGCGGTGCGAGAGGCAGTCGAGGCGATTGCAATCATGCTCTCACTCGTTGCGCCATTTACCGCTGAAGAGATGTGGGAGCGTTTGGGCCATAAGCCAGCGATCGCAACTGCTGGTTGGCCAGAGGTTGATCCAAAGTTATTGGTTGCCGATGAAGTAGAAGCAGTTATACAAATCAATGGCAAGATCAAGGGTCGTATCAATGTCTCGCCATCTATCTCTGATGCAGATATTGAAGCGGCAGCTCTTGCTCATCCCGATATTGTTAAAGAGCTCAACGGCGCAGCGCCTAAGAAGGTCATCGCTCGCGCACCGAAGCTCGTCAATATCGTTCTTTAATCCACAGCTCTTCGAAAGTATCCACCGCAGATAATTCATAATCCTCTTAACTCTGCCCATGGAAAATCTACGTAATTGGTGGAGCGATCTCCACTACACAAGCGCTCAGAAGCGTTCGCTATTAATTGTTGCTCTCTTTGTATTAGCAACCTCATCGATCTTTATCATCCGATCTTCATCGCCAAGCGAGGCGATCTCCCCGCAGCCACTCGTTGTCGATATTGCGGCCTCCGATATCACCATCGATATCCAGGGCGCTG
>JBEGTC010000027.1:0-9892 GCA_041179565.1 Actinomycetota bacterium | reverse complement strand
GCAGAGGTTCCAGCGCAAGATGCGCCTGCGGACGTTGAGGTTGATGCAGCCGTTGAAGAAGTTGCAGTTGAGGCAGTCGTAGAGGCTGAAGCTCCTGCCGCTGAAGAGACTCCAGCAGAGACACAAGCCGAATAATTATGATTGACGAAGCTCTCGAGCACCTCGTTAAGGGAATCGTAGATAACCCTGACGATGTCAACGTCAAGGAGAAGAACGGTCGTCGCGGGGCAACCCTTGAGGTCCGGGTCAATCCTGAAGATATCGGTAAGGTCATTGGTCGTAACGGACGTACCGCGAAGGCGCTTCGCACAGTCGTAAGCGCGCTCGCTGGTCGTAGCGTTCGCGTTGATCTTATTGATACTGACGAACTTCGCTAATTTATTCTCAAATTATCTAAAGAGGATTGCGTCATGCGCCTTAATGTAGGACGTATCGGTAAAGCCCACGGAATTCTCGGTGAGGCAACCATTGAAGTGCGAACAGATGAAGCGGAAGATCGGTTCGCACTCGGAGCACGTTTAGAGACAGATAGCCACGGTGTTCTCACCGTGGCTTCTGCGCGTGTACACAACGGAATCCTTTTACTGGGCTTTGAAGGCATCGACAATCGCAATCAAATTGAGGAGCTGCGAAATGAGCTGCTCTATGCCGATGTAGATATCGATGCCCCAGGTTATGACGAAGATGACTATCACGTACTACAGCTCATCGGCTGCATCGCCTATTTAGAAGATGGCAGTGAATTTGGCGAAGTGACCGAAGTGCTCAATCTGCCTGGCCAAGATGTACTTGCGATTAAGACCGCATCTGGCGAGGCGATGATTCCATTTGTCCATCAACTAGTTCCTGAAGTTGATGTCCGCAGCAAGCGGATGACCGTGATTCCGCCTGAGATTTCTGGAGCAATCTAATGAAGATTGATGTCATCTCGATTTTTCCTGAGTATCTCTCGCCGCTCAATCTCTCACTCTTAGGTAAAGCGCAGAACGCTGGTTTAGTTGAGATTGAAGTGCACAATCTTCGCGATCAGGCTATTGGTGTTCATGGTTCGGTCGATGACACTCCATATGGCGGTGGCGCTGGAATGGTGATGTCGCCAGAGGTCTGGGGTAAGGCGCTTGATCCGCTGATGGTCGATAACACTGATCTCATTATTTTGACGCCGGCAGGCAAGAAGTTCGCCCAACCTGTGGCGCAAGAGTTATCAACCCGCTCGCATCTCATCTTCGCCTGTGGTCGCTATGAAGGTATCGATGATCGAATTCGCCAGTATTACTCACAACCGGAATTTCTAGAGCGCAATATTCGAGTACATGAGTACTCAATCGGTGATTACGTCCTGGGCGGGGGAGAAGTGGCTTCGATGGTGATGATCGAAGCGATTACTCGCCTCATCCCCGGAGTTCTTGGCAATCCGGATTCACTTGCAGAGGAGTCACACAATAGTGAGGGATATTTGGAGTATCCCAACTTCACCAAACCCGCTCAGTGGCGCGGGATCGAGGTGCCAGAGATTCTGCTCAGTGGTAACCATGCAGCAATCGCTAAGTGGCGTTCTGAGCAGGCGCATCTGCGCGCCGAGAAGAATCGGTAATTAAATGGCTCGTACATACTTGGTCGAGACCTATGGATGTCAGATGAATGTCCATGACTCCGAACGGATTGCGGGTCTGCTAGATGCCGCTGGCCATGTTCCGGTATCACCAGGTGAGCAGGCAGATATCGTAGTCTTTAACACCTGCGCAGTTCGTGAGAACGCTGACAATAAGCTCTACGGCAATCTTAGTTTCTTAGCGCCCATTAAGAAGACCAACCCATCGATGCAGATCGCTGTTGGCGGTTGTTTGGCGCAGAAGGATCAAGCGGTAATCCTTAAGAAAGCGCCATATGTCGATGTCGTCTTTGGTACGCACAATGTGGGTTCGCTGCCGGTTCTCCTGGAACGTGCGCGCATCGAAGAAGAGTCTCAGATCGAGATTCTGGAAGCACTCGAACACTTCCCATCAACGCTCCCGGCCCGTCGTTTCTCGGCCTTTACCTCTTGGGTCTCAATCTCGGTCGGTTGCAATAACACCTGCACCTTCTGCATCGTGCCGGCTTTGCGCGGTTCTGAGAAAGATCGCGAGAGCGCCGACATTCTCGCAGAGGTACAAACTCTGGTTGATCAGGGAGTAATTGAGATAACTCTTCTTGGCCAGAATGTTAATGCCTACGGTGTTGAAGCGGGCAGGAAAGGGGCATTTGCTCAGTTACTTCGTGAGGTCGGTGCTATCAAAGGCCTCGAACGAATTCGCTTTATGTCGCCTCACCCGCGTGATTTCACAGATGATGTAATAGAAGCGATGGTTGAAACGCCAAGTGTGATGCCACATTTACATATGCCACTTCAATCTGGCTCAGATGCAATTTTGCAATCAATGCGCCGATCTTACAGAAGTGATCGATATCTTGGAATTCTCGATCGAGTTCGAGCAGCCCTTCCGCAGGCAATGATCACAACTGACATCATCGTTGGCTTTCCGGGTGAGACGGAAGAGGATTTTCAAGCGACCATGGATATCGCGAGCAAGGCAAGATTCTCTGCTGCATATACATATAAGTACTCAATTCGTCCGGGAACGCCAGCAGGCGTGATGCCTAATCAGGTAGCTGAAGCTATTGTCGGCGAACGATATACCCGCCTCCATGAGCACCTTCAGCAGATTTCGCTATCGGTAAATCAACGTGCAATCGGCGCTACACATCGAGTCATGGTCAATGAGGTTGAGGGTCGTCGAGATGGCGACCGCGGGAGAATCACAGGTCGCTCTGAAGATTTCCGACTCGTACATTTTGAACCAATCGAAGGCGTGAGACCAGGTGACTTTGTCGATGTAGAGATCACCGAAGCGTCGGCACACTACCTAATTGGCAGAGCGCTCCAAACGATCCCAACTCGCGGTGGGGATGCCCATGAAGCTCGTACTCGTGAAGTAAGCGGACCTACGCCAACTATGCTCGGCATTCCAACGGTAAAGCGGTAAGCGATGGCGGCTCCACTTGTAATTATCTGTGGCCCCACTGCAACTGGAAAGAGCGAACTTGCGCTCGACCTTGCGGTAGAGATTGACGGCGAGATCATTAACGCCGATTCGATGCAACTCTATAGAGGCATGGATATTGGAACTGCAAAACTTTCAGTGAGCGAGAGACGCGGAGTTCCGCATCACTTGCTCGATATCCTCAATGTAAGCGAGGATGCTTCGGTTGCCCAGTATCAGACATTGGCCCGAGATGCGATTGAAGATATTCACCGACGTGGCAGAGCGGCAATAATCGTTGGTGGTACAGGTCTATATATTAAATCCATTGTCGATGAGATGAACTTTCCAGAGACTGATCCAGATCTCCGCGCACGGCTTGAAGCAGAGGCTGAAGATCTCGGTACCGCACACCTCTATGCGCGTCTTCAGCTTCAAGATCCGGCAGCAGCCCAAGCAATCGAACCGGCCAATACCAGGCGGATAATCCGAGCGCTTGAAGTTATCGAAGTTACCGGCAAGCAGTACTCTGCGAATTTGCCGAGCGACACTAGTCTGCGTTATCCAGATGCGCTGCATATCGGTTTAGCGATGGAGCGCAGTAGTTTGGCGCCACGGATCGAGGCGAGAGTTCATCGAATGTGGGAGCAAGGACTTGTCGAGGAAGTTGATCGGCTGATTAGTAACGGGCTACTCGAAGGTGCCACCGCTCAGCGCGCTATCGGTTATGCACAAGTGCTTGCGATGAAGCGAGGAGAGATATCCGAGAGCCAAGCTGTGGAGGAGACGATAATCGCCACCCGGCAATACGTTCGTCGTCAAGAGACCTGGTTTAAGCGAGATAAGCGAATCCAGTGGATTTCTGAAGGAATTTCACGCCTCCCATTTATCGTAGAGCGTATAAACTCATAGCAATATGCAGACTCCAATAGTTGCCACATACGGTCACGGCACACATAACGACTTTGTGATTATCTTTGATCCAGAGGACCAGTTAAATATTTCTGCGACTCAAGTGGCAGCTATGTGTGATCGAACCACCGGAATCGGTGCTGACGGAATGATTCGAATCATTAAGAGCGATGGCCGCTGGTTTATGGATTATCGAAATTCGAATGGTTCAATCGCTGAGATGTGCGGCAATGGCATTCGCGTGATGGCACGTTACCTAGTAGCAAAAGGCCATCAACGGGAAGGAATATTTGCCATCGATACTCGTGCCGGTATCAAGCATCTCAGAGTGCCAGCCGAAGACGATATCTCTGTCAATATGGGGAAAGTTTATGATGAGGGCGAAACGGTAACTGCGTCAGTCAATGGCGCCACATACGATGGTTTTAACATCAACGTTGGAAATCCTCATGCAGTTGTCTTTACGAACGACCTTTCCACTCTTGGCTCGCTAGGTGAAGCTCCGATGGTAACTCCAGCAAGTTCATATCCCGATGGCGTCAATGTAGAGTTTGTTGAGCTATTACCGAACAACGAGATAAAGATGCGCGTGCACGAACGTGGCAGCGGTGAGACACAATCGTGTGGTACTGGAACCTGTGCCGTCGCTCTCGCCGCCACGCTCAAAACTGGCGAGCAGCTACCATCGCGATGGGTTATCTATCCGCCAGGAGGTCGCTTAGTTGTTGATATCGATGGCCACTCAAATGCGACGCTCACCGGTCCTGCCATCTTGGTCGCAGATCATGATGTGAGCGCATATTTAGCATGAGTAATTCAGAAGATACCTACGACAAGTTATTTGAAGATCTCCTACGTGAGAGCGCGAGAGCAGCGGCAGATTTTGATGCTGATGAGATAGATGAGGTTAGTTCGCAACAAGATTTAGCAGATCGCCATGCCTTACGACGTGTTAAGAGCTTCTCGACCGAGTTGGAGGATATCTCAGAGGCCGAGTATCGCCAGTTGCAATTGGAGCGCGTGGTTTTAGTTGGTGTTTGGACAGAGGGCACGGCAGAGATGGCAGATAACTCACTCGCAGAGTTGAAGGCGCTAGCAGAGACTGCTGGATCTGAGGTCTTGGAAGGCCTTATTCAACGACGCGATAAACCAGATCCATCAACCTATATTGGTGCAGGAAAGTTAGAAGATCTTCGCGCGATTGTCCGCGCAAGTGGAGCCGACACCGTTATTTGCGATGGCGAACTCTCACCCTCTCAGCTGCGAACGCTCGAAGATAAACTGAAAGTTAAGGTTGTAGATAGAACCGCTCTGATTCTCGACATATTTGCCCAGCATGCAAAGAGCAGAGAAGGTAAGGCGCAGGTTGAGCTGGCTCAGATCGCTTACCTGCTTCCTCGTCTTCGAGGTTGGGGAGATTCTCTCTCTCGCCAAGTCGGAGGTCGCGCTGCAGGCGGCGCTGGAATCGGCGGTCGCGGACCAGGAGAGACGAAGATCGAGACTGATCGCCGTCGAATCAGAGATAAGATGGCGAAACTTCGCCGTGAAATTAGCGAGATGAAGATTGCTCGAGACACTAAGCGACAAGAGCGGCGCAGAAACAATATTCCATCGGTAGCAATTGCCGGATATACAAATGCTGGAAAATCTTCACTACTCAATTCACTCACTGGCGCCGGCGTACTTGTTGAGAACGCGCTCTTTGCAACTTTGGATCCGACAGTTCGTAAGGCGCAGACCGCGGAGGGTCGAATCTATACGCTCTCAGATACAGTCGGCTTTGTTCGCCATCTACCTCATCAACTGGTCGATGCATTTAAATCCACTCTTGAAGAGGTCTCCGGCGCAGATTTAATTGTCCATGTTGTAGATGGCTCACATCCCGATCCCTTCGAGCAGATCAGAGCAGTTCGACAGGTAATTGATGAGATTGGCGGGGGAGAGATACCCGAAATCATCGCAATCAATAAAGTTGATATCGCAGCGCCTGAGGTAGTCATGGAGCTGCTTCGCAAAGAGAAGAATAGTTACGCCTTCTCCACTAAGACCGGCTTTGGAATCGAGGGCCTGGTCCATGCGATCGAGAAGTCACTTCCACACCCAAGCGTTGAGATTGATTCGGTGATTCCTTATGGTCGCGGCGATCTCGTCCATGCCATCCACGAGACCGGCGAGATCATCTTGGAGGAGCATTTGGCCGAGGGCACCCATATCCGAGGCTATGTCGATGGCGCACTGGCCCAATCGATTGAGCGCGCCCTCAAAGGTGGGGAATAAACGCGACACGCCGGTGGTTGTAACGGGTAATTGGCGAGCCAATACGCGACTATTCGCACACGGCGGCGAAATGCTCGCCCGATATCGATGAAGGAGAGGTGAGATCAGTGGCAACAGATTACGACACACCCCGTAAGACCGATGAGGAATTACACGAGGAGTCTCTCGAAGAACTCAAGGCGAAGCGTGCTGACGCACAATCCGGTCAGATCGATGTCGATGAGGCGGAGGCAGCTGAAAATCTAGAGCTCCCTGGTGCAGATCTATCTGGTGAGCAGTTAGCGGTTCGAGTTGTCCCTAAGCAGGTCGACGAATTTACCTGTTCTCGCTGTTTCTTAATCCACCACATGACTCAACTCGCCAAGGGCGAGGGAGCAAAAGCGGTCTGCAAGGATTGCGCTTAACTTTCAAGAGCGCGCTTAAGCGCAGCAGCTGAGTTACTTGAGATTAGCCAGTAAGGCGTTGGATCTCGCTCATCGCGCACTCGCACCTTAACTCCCTGCGAGACCCAGAATATTGTCGCGAGATATGCGGCAGGGTCAGCGCCCCGAGTGCGTTCATGGGCAAAACGCTTGCGGTCGAGAACCTCTACTTCGCCGAGAAGTTCAATCGGAATATGTGCTCGACCGATGCGTAGCTCTCCATCGCTAATCTCAATCACCTTCTTTGAACGGTAGATAAATAAAAGACCTAAGACAACCGATATCGCGAAGGCGTTGATCGCCGCCTTGTTATCGAGAGCAGCCCATATCGCCAGGACTAGCGAGAAGAGCATGAAGTAGATGAAGGCGATGAGCCAGAATGGGGCGCGAATCACCTCTCGATAGTTGGCTTTAATACCCATGGTTGTAGGTTAGCGCTAACTCAATCAAGTAGCCTTACCCTATGAGTCGCGTAGCAAGTACAACGCCTCCAGATGGAGCGATAATTCCAGAGCGCCATCCGGAATCGCCAAAGACCGGCACTCAAATACCTTCACACTTTAAACACTGCTTCGGTTGTGGCGAGTTGCATCCGACCGGCCTCCATCTCGTTGCAATCGTTGGTGAAGGTCTCGATATCACAGCTCAATTTACCGTTACTGAGAATCATCAAGGTGCGCCAGGTCTTGCTCATGGCGGTCTGCTCTCGCTCGCCTTTGACGAAGCGCTTGGAAAGTTGATGTGGCTCTTACGAGCGCCAGCGGTCACGGCGCGACTTGAGACCGATTTTCTCGCGCCAGTTCCGATTGGTACAACGCTCTATATCACCGCTCGGATTACCGGTCAGCAGGGGCGAAAAGTTTATTCAGAGGCAGAGGGGCGTATTAATGGCCCAGAAGGAACGCTTGCGGTGAGAGCTGCCTCGCTCTTTGTTATCGTGCCAATGAACCATTTCCTTGATAATGCGCCAGCTGATTACATCGCAGCGCTTAAGGCGTCACCTGAACTCCTTGCATTTGTCGATCCAGACTTTAATATCAACCCATGAGCGCTCTTCAAGTTCTGATTACTCGGCTGGATCCCGATCTTCCACTTCCGAAGTATGCAAAGGGTGGCGATGCCGGCGCTGATATCTACTCACGAATCGATATCACCTTGGCTCCTGGTGAGCGAGCCCTCGTTCCAACTGGAATATCAATCGCGTTGCCAGATGGTTATGTAGCGTTAGTTCATCCACGATCCGGACTAGCTATCAAACACGGTGTGACTATGGTCAATGCACCCGGAACCGTTGATGCCGCCTTTCGTGGCGAGCTGCAATGCATCCTGATCAATCACGATCCAACGCAATCGGTATCTTTCAAACGCGGCGATCGAATCGCACAGTTAGTCTTTCAGAGAGTCGAGCGCGCAGAGTTTATTGAAGTTGCCTCCCTGCCAGGATCTGGTCGTGGCGAAGGTGGCTTTGGATCGACCGGTAGGTCATGAGCGGCGTAACTGGCGGTGCCAGCGACCAAGAGAAGGTAATTGCAGCGCTCGGTGGAAAAAAGGGTTTGATCGATGTTGGAATCCCTTCAATTGTCTTTCTCGTCGTCTTCAATATAGAGAAAGATCTAAGCCAAGCTCTGATTGCGTCGATTCTCCTCTCATTGATTCTTGCGATTATCCGTCTCGCTAAACGTGACACTCTTCAACATGCGCTCAGTGGTGTCTTTGGTACTTTAATCTGCGCTTGGTTTGCCAATCGCACCGGAAATCCAAGCGATGTCTTTCTCCCGAAACTCTTAATCAATCTGGGGTACGGCACTGTTTATCTCTTAGCAAATCTCGCTGGCTGGCCAGTACTAGGTCTCGTTCTTGGGCCGATCTTGGGGGAGAACTTAGCCTGGCGGCGCGATCCGGCGAGAAAGAAGGCATATCTCCAGGCGAGTTGGCTCTGGGTCGGACTCTTTATATCTCGCTTGGTAATCCAATACCCCATTTATAAGAGTGGCAATGTAAATCTCTTGGGAACAGTGAATTTAGCGATGGGATATCCGCTCTTTGCCGCAACTGCTTACGGTAGTTGGTTGATCTTGCGGAGAGTTCCAGCGACTAAGCCGTAATTGATAACGTTTAATTAGCTGCGATAAAACAGGCTTTGAGCTGTGACTCTGCGGCTGCGGATGCAACAAATAGCAGTTCATCGCCTGAGATAAATACATCTGAAGGGGTTGGCGTCACAACTCGGCCATCTCTGACAATCGCAGCAAGTGAGGCATCTTCCGGAAGCTCTACCTCTTCAACTGTCTTGCCGATACAAGTCGATGAATCAGGGAGAGTTATCTCAACGAGATTTGCTTGACCCTTACGGAATGAGAAGAGCCGCACTACATCGCCAACGCTCACCGCTTCTTCAACGAGAGCGGCGATGATTCGTGGCGTCGAAACAGCTACATCAACGCCCCATGAATGATCGAAGAGCCACTCGTTCTTTGGATGATTGATGCGCGCTACAACGCGAGGTACTCCGTACTCGGTCTTTCCCAGAAGAGAGGCGACGAGATTTACTTTGTCATCGCCAGTTGCAGCTACCAGAACTTGGCAATCGTTGAGCATGGCCTTATCAAGCGATGCGATCTCGCAGGCATCAGCCATCAACCACTCAGCATCTGGAACGGATTCAAGTTTGAGCGCCTTTGGGTCTCGGTCAATCAAGAGAACGCGATGGCCGTTATCTAGAAGCTCTCGAGCGATAGCTCGCCCTACATTGCCTGCACCAGCGATTGCGATACGCATCTGTTATGCCTCCGGTGACTTTCCAAGAATTGATTCAACCTGAGATAAATCTTCATCGCGCACAGAGATGTGAACGAGATCGCCATCCTGCAGGACAGTCGTTTCATCTGGAATGAGGCCTTCGCCAAGTCGAGTTAAGAAGGCGACTCTTATCTTTGCTGCCCGTTCGATTTCGGTGATTGCGCGGCCGAACCAATCCACATGGGGGTGGACCTCGGTGAGCTGAACAGTTCCAGTGGCATCTCGCCACTCTGAGCGAGAACCTTCAGGCACCAATCGGCGCATGATCTGATCGGTAGCCCAAATAACGGTTGCGACCGTTGGAATACCTAGGCGTTGATAAATCTCAGCACGCCCTGGGTCGTAGATTCGAGCGACAACATTGGAGACGCCATAGCTTTCACGAGCAACTCGTGCCGCCAAGATATTTGAGTTATCACCATTACTTACCGCGGCAAATGCATCGGCGCCCTCGATCCCTGC
>JBEGTC010000026.1:0-10032 GCA_041179565.1 Actinomycetota bacterium | reverse complement strand
CGCTCATAGCGAAGTCGATCATGCAAACGTGAGTATCGACCTTGCCAGAATTCAATACTTATCGGTAATACCCGGAAGCCGCCCCAATGTGGCGGACATGGAACAACGCTGCCCTCAGGCCACTTCTCTGCCGCTCCTCGATATCGCTGCTCTAGCTCTTCACGAGTTGCCAGCGGTGATGATTGTGCAGATGCCCAAGCACCAATCTGAGATGACCATGGTCGCGTTGCGAAGTACTGCTCTGATTCTGAACGTTCAATTCGTGATGAGAATCCGGTAATTGCAACTTGTCGCTCCATTGCATACCAAGGGAAGAGCAATGTGACCTGTGAATTTAATTCCATCGCCTGTGATTTACGTGAGTTGTAATTTGTATAGAAGGTGAATCCGCCACCGCTTATATCTTTTAACAAGACGGTGCGAGTTGTGAGTAAATCCGAGCCATCAGCGCCACTGCCAAGAGTGGTCAGGACCATCGCATTAGCTTCAACAATAAATTGGTTATCGGCCGCCTCGTGTAGCCAGGTAGTAAAGGCGGCGAAAGGGTCTGGGCCGAGATTGGTGATACCAACCTCGCCGTAAGATCGACGCATCGCCGAAATCGCCTGGCGATTGGTCTGGTTCGAGGTATCTGGGCTCATAGGTGTATCGAACCTCACTTTCGCCCGTCCTGCATCTCGCCAGCAGATGGTCGCCAGCACCCCTGTGGCAGGTGCAGAATTAGCCTCAGATTTTCCGATCTACAACGACCGCAATAACCATTGGGAGCTAAAAGTGTCAGATGATTTTAAGCCAGGTCTAGAAGGCGTCATTGCATTCGAGTCAGAGATTGCTGAGCCCGATAAAGAAGGTAGCGCGCTCCGTTACCGCGGCGTTGATATTGAAGATCTCGTAGGTCGAGTCTCATTTGGAAATGTCTGGGGCTTGCTCGTTGATGATGAGTTCAACCCAGGTCTGCCAAATGCAGAGCCATTCCCACTGCCAGTGCACTCAGGTGATGTTCGCGTCGATGTGCAATCTGCAATCGCAATGTTGGCGCCAGCTTGGGGATTCAAGCCACTTCTCGATATTGATGATAAAGAGGCGCGCAACAACCTAGCTCGTGCATCGGTCATGGTTCTCTCTTATCTTGCACAGGCAGCGCGTGGCGTTGTTGCGCCAGCTGTTCCTGAGTCAGAGATTGATAAGGCACATACTGTTGTTGAGCGCATGATGATTCGTTGGCGCGGTGAGCCAGATCCACTACACGTTCGCGCAATCGATGCCTACTTCGTTTCGGCTGCAGAGCATGGAATGAATGCATCAACATTTACTTCACGCGTTATTGCATCTACCGGTGCCGATGTTGCTGCTGCGCTATCTGGCGCAATCGGTGCAATGTCTGGCCCACTTCATGGTGGTGCGCCAGCGCGTGTTCTCTCAATGATTGAAGATGTTGAAAAGATCGGAGATGCAGAGACTTATGTAAAGGGTCTGCTCGATCGTAAAGAGCGTTTGATGGGATTTGGACACCGCGTTTATCGCGCCGAAGATCCACGCGCTCGCACACTGCGTCGTACCGCTAAAGAGCTCAACGCACCTCGTTACGAAGTTGCTGAGGCGCTTGAGAAGGCTGCGCTGAAGGAGCTTCGTGAGCGCCAACCAGATCGCGTCCTTGAGACCAACGTCGAGTTCTGGGCAGCGATTATCTTGGACTTCGCCGAAGTACCGGCTCCGCTCTTCACCTCAATGTTTACCGCAGCTCGTACCGCGGGCTGGTCGGCTCATATCCTTGAGCAGAAGCGCACCGGTCGTTTGATCCGCCCATCTGCTCGCTACATCGGTAAGGGCCCTCGCAAGCCTGAGGATGTCAGCGGTTGGGATGCAACAGTGGAGCAGCTCCACAAGTAAGACCGAAATACCTAAGAAAGATAACAATTCGGTAAAGGGGCCATTTATATGGCCCCTTTTACTGTTTCAAAATTGACCCTCGCCCCTACATAGAGTGCAATAGGGCTACGAGGTCCCGGCCCACCGTGGGGCGGTTACCTGAAATTCCTTGGAGGAATACATGAATAAGAAGCGTGTTGGCGTAGTAGGTCTTGCG
The DNA here is from genome assembly GCA_041179565.1 of Actinomycetota bacterium. GTDB lineage: Bacteria > Actinomycetota > Actinomycetes > Nanopelagicales > Nanopelagicaceae > Planktophila. The sequence continues at coordinate 7,946 of JBEGTC010000026.1, read as the reverse complement.
ACCGCAGCTGCGCTCGCTGTTTCAGCTCTCGCTGGCATCCCAGCACAGGCTGCAAACCGCACAATCGTAATTTGGGCAGATGACGAGCGTGGTCCAGCGCTTAAGAAGTTCATCGAAGCGCCAAACTCAGCTCTTGCTGGCTACACAGTTAAGGTAACAACTTACGCATCATACGATGCGCTTGATTCAGCATGGAAGAAGGCGTCTGCAGCTTCTGCTCCAGACATCATGTTCCACCCAGTCGGCGAAGCGATTAACGCTGCAAAGAGCGGTCGCGCAATGCCATTCGTACTTTCATCAGATGCAAAGCGCAATCTTTCATCAACAGCAATCAAGTACGGTCAGTACAACAAGCAGCAGTACGGTCTTCCACTCGATGTTGATACAACAGCGATGTACTGGAACACAAAATTTGGCGATGCGCCAAAGACTCTCGCTGACTTCGCTGCAGCATTCGATAAGGCAAAGGCTGCTGGTACAGCAACTGTTGGCCTCTGCGCTGGCGACGGAGTATGGGGATCACTCCCATTCATCACAGCAGTCGGTGGCGGAGCATGGGGATATGCCAAGGATGGAATCACTCCAGATCCTTCAAAGGTTCTCGTAAATTCAGCTGCTGCTGTTGCAAACATCAAGAAGTACTTCATCGGAGCTAACGGCAAGGGAACAGGCTTCTTCGCCTGGGATGGCTGGGATGGCTGCGGTCAGAAGTGGCTTGATGGCAAGGCGATGGCAATCAACACTGGATCATGGCGTGCAGTTGCAACAGCGGCAGCAAAGATTGATTACGAGTTGATGGCAGTTCCAACAATCGACGGCAAGGGCACATCACGTGCTTGGGCTGGCTTCGGTGGAGCATTCATCACTTCATACGCTAAGGACCACAACGTTGCTGTAGGTGCAAAGCGCCTCATCAACTGGCTCTCAACTGAGCAGGGCGCACTTAAGTACGCAACAGCTCTTAACCGCCCACCTGCCTACAAGGGCATTGCAAACCAGGTTTCAAAGGTTGCAAAGGGCATCGCAACAGTAGGTAACCAGGTTGGAGCTCTTCAGGAGAACGCACTCCTCGGCGACAACACTGGTGGCGCTAACTGGTACGACGTTATGGGAGATGCTTACAAGGCAATCTTCACAAACGGCGACGATGTTGAAGTAACTCTTGATAAGGCAGCGAAGATCCTCTCTGCCAACTTCAAGGCAGGCTTCGCAAAGCGTTAATCTCTAAGGAGATAGCTGAGGGCCGGTTGGAAATTTCCAGCCGGCCCTCAGCCTTTTCATTCTTTCGCTAACAAGTAATCCGCAATAGGATGTGACAATGACGAGTAAATTTCGTAAATCTCTCGCCTTAATTGCAAAGTTTGTTCTCCTTGCAATCACGGTCGGAATTCTTGGCAATATGGCTTACCTCGCCTATCTCGCCAATGAAGGTCTGATGGGAACGGTGCTTGCAGTTTTAGCGGTAGGTGCAATCCTTATTTACTCGACACCTAGATTTACCGCTAGTAAATTCTTCTATCCCGGCATCATTTTTCTTCTGCTCTTTGTGATTACACCAGTTATCTACACCGCGGTGATGTCGACCTACAACTATAAAGACGGCAACTTAATCACTAAAGATCAGGCGCTCACTCAGCTCATTGATGTCACTGGCATCGTCCCTGATGAAAGTGGAGTCAGTTACGAGTACATCCCTGGGCGATGCAAAGGCGAGCTCGCTATGTTGCTAAAGAATATCGATACCGAGGAAGTCTCGTTGGCCTGTGATTCACGGGTTACACCGCTAGCAGAAGGCCAATACACAATAGATGAGTTCGGAGTTCCAACGGGCGCTGAGGGTTTCACCGCCTTTGTTGGCGATGAACAATTTGCCTACGATGAAGAGATCGCTAATTTAAAGTTTAAAATTGAAGATCCAGCAGCTGATAATCGCTATATCCGCGCTGATGGTGCCGGTATGGCATTTGATGCGATACAAACTCTTACCTACGATGCTGAGAAAGATGAGCTCTATAACACCGTCAATGGCCTCACCTATGTTAATAATGGGAATGGAAACTTTGTAAATCCAAATAATCCAGATGAGAAAATCTTTCCTGGCTGGCGCCAACTTAATCCAGCTCAGAATTACGCGAAGATTTTGACCGATCCGGTCCTTCGCGACCCATTTATCCGTGTCTTTATCTGGACTATCGTCTTTGCCTTCACCACTGTCGTGATGATGGGATTTGTTGGTCTTTTGGTGGCGGTAGCTCTCGATAAGAGGATTCGATTCCGCAATATCTATCGTGGCCTTCTCATCCTTCCGTATGCGATGCCAAGCTTTATGTCGATTCTTATCTGGGCCGGTATGTTCAATCGCGACTATGGCGCGATCAATACCTTATTTGGAACTGATCTCGACTTCTTTAACAATCCATGGAGCGCACGTGCCATGTTGTTAATCGTAAATCTCTGGTTGGGCTTCCCATACTTCTACATGATTTCAACTGGTGCATTACAGGCGCTGCCAACCGATCTTGAAGAAGCTGCCGCGCTAGATGGCGCAACCGAGAAGCAAATTTTCTTCCGAATTAAGATGCCTTTGGTTTTGCAGATTCTCTCACCTCTGCTCATTGCATCAGTTGCCTTTAACTTCAACAACTTTAACTTGGTCTATCTCCTCACAAAGGGTGGGCCGACAAATGTCTTGGATGGCGAAACTGCAGGAGCAACCGATATCTTGATTACCTATGCTTACAAGACCGCATTCGCAGGTGCAGAGCAGAATCTTGGCCTAGCTTCTGCTATCAGCGTGATTGTCTTTATCATCGTTGGAATCGTTTCGTTGTGGAGTCTAAAACGCTCGAAGGTATTAGAGGAGGTGCGCTAATGGCAAAGAAGCAGAGCCGCGAGGCTAGCCACGCGTGGCGCCATATCTTTATCTGGGGGATGATCCTCTTTGCACTCTTCCCAATCTATGTAGTTATTACCTCTTCACTTAATAACTCTGGTGGCCTATCGACCTCCTCACTGATTCCAAAGAAGATCAGCTTCGATAACTATCGCTCACTCTTTAACGACGATTCAATTCCATTTATGCGTTGGATTCTCAACTCCATAATCCTGGCCAGCCTCAACGCCGTAATCTCGGTGATGGTAGGTATCGCAGCAGCCTTCGCCTTCTCCCGGCTAAAGTTCAAGGGGCGCAAGCTCAGCCTTCAGGCGTTACTACTGGTTCAAGTCTTCCCTAGCTTCCTCGCACTTGCAGCGATTTATGTAATTATGGAGCGGATCTATAACGTCTTTCCATCTATCGGCCTCGGCACCATGTGGGGACTCTTGCTTGTTTATCTCGGTGGCTCAATGGGTGCAAACGCCTGGCTTTTAAAGGGCTTTCTCGACTCGATTCCAGCAGATCTCGATGAGGCGGCGAAGATTGATGGTGCATCCTCAGTGCAAATCTTCTGGTTAATTTTCTTGCCGCTCTCTGTTCCGATTCTGATCGTCACAACACTTCTATCGTTTATTGGTACTTTCAATGAGTTTGTTCTTGCATCTCTCTTCTTGCAAGAAGTTAACGAGCGTACCGTTGCCGTCGGTCTTCAATCCTTTGTCGGCTCTAACTTCGGTGCAAACTGGGGTGCATTTGCCGCCGGCTCTGTTGTTGCATCGGTACCGCTGGTCGCGCTCTTCTTGAGCCTTCAGAAGTACGTTGTAAGCGGCGTTACTGCCGGTTCTGTGAAGGGCTAATTGTGCAGCTCACCCCACACCACGACGGTAGCGAACTCTATGTGAGCAATAGCGCGCCGAAAATCGGTGAAACTGTTGAGTTTAAAATTCGTATCCCAAATTCAATAAAAGTAGATGAAGTTCACATCCGCTTCTTCCATGATGGCGAACCGCGCACAAGAGCTGCAAAGAAGTTTAAGAGCAACAAAGTTGAGAGCTGGTGGAAAGTCTCAGTAGAGATTATCAACCTGACTTTCCACTATCGATTTTTGTTGATTAATAAGGGAAATTTCTCTTGGTTTAATGGAGTTGGACTCTTTCACCGAGATGTGACCGACCGAGAAGATTTTCAACTTATTGCCAAGCCCGCATATCCCCACTGGATTCAGAGCGCTGTCTTCTATCAGATCTTCCCTGATCGATTTGCAAGGTCCGAAGTAAAACGGAAGTTACCATCGTGGGCGGTGCCAAAGAAGTGGAACGAACTTCCGCGTGGTCGCCATAAAACTACTGGCGTTGAGTTTTACGGTGGTGACTTTCCAGGGATTACCTCTCATTTAGATCACCTGACTGCGCTCGGTGTCAGCGCTATCTATTTCACGCCGGCTTTTCCATCGCAGAGCAACCACCGCTATGACGCCTCCAGCTTCGATGAGATTGATCCGCTCCTAGGCGGCAACGATGCTTTTATAGATTTCTCAAAGGCAGCTCATAAGGCCGGCTTTAAAATTATGGGTGATTTGACCACGAACCACTGCGGTTCTGGCCATCCTTGGATCAAGAGCGCGCTGAAGAGTAAATCAGCGCCAGAGCGTGAATTCTTCTACTGGGATTCATCAATTAAGCACGGCTACGTTGGCTGGTGGGGGCTTGCAAGTCTGCCAAAACTTAACTACAACTCAGCAAAACTTCGAACCATTATGTTCGCAGGCAAAGATTCGGTTGTAAAGAAGTGGCTACGACCACCATTTGCAATGGATGGCTGGCGAATCGATGTCGGAAATATGACGGGTATCTACCTCGATCAAAATCTTAATACTGAGGTAGCTCGAGGAATCCGAACAGCCATGGATGAGACTAATCCCGATGCCTGGTTAGTTGCTGAGAACGCTGATCATTCGCCATCGGATCTTGAAGGGTTTGGTTGGCACGGCACTATGAACTACAACGGTTTTGCCCGGCCATTAGTTAATTGGTTTAACGTACCGAATAAGAAGATAGGTAACTTCTCAGGCTTGCCGGGAGTGAATCCAAAGTTTGATGGTGAAGGTACCGTAGAGATGATGCGCACCTTTGCGGCGGGAATACCTTGGCGGTCACTTATTGCAAGTATGGTCTTACTTGATTCTCATGACACTGCACGGTTCCGAACTATCGTTGGCAATGACGAAGATAAGCATCTAGCAGCAGCGACCTTGCTGCTCACCTATCCCGGTGTCCCTTCAGTATTTGCCGGTGATGAAATTGGGCTAGAAGGTGCATGGGGCGAAGACTCACGTCGAACCATCAACTGGGATAAGCCTGAAGAGTGGAATCAAAAATTATTCCAGGGATACCAAGAGTTGATTGCCATTAGAAGAGATCGCGATGCGCTTATCAATGGCGGTATTCGCTGGATCCATGCCGCAAAGGACTCTATCGCCTACATTAGAGAGTCAAAGAGAGAGAGCCTGTTGATCTACGTCTCTCGCACTAAAGTGAGAGAGAAGATCAATCTCGCCCCATATGGCTATCAGATAAATGAGACGCTCTATGGTTCTCACCAGAGAGGTAGCAAACTCTCAATCGATTCAAAGAACGCCACCTCTGGTATTTGGCGCCTCACACAATGAGAAAGCCACTCCTAGCCCTATTAGTGAGCTCTCTGCTCGGACTTACTGCAGGGCCGATTACCGCTGCCGAGAATCTTGCAGCGCTGGCAAAGCCGGTTGCACGTGGCGACCAAAGCTCAGAATCAATCTACTTTGTAATGGTTGATCGATTTGCAGATGGCGATACAAGTAATAACCAAGGCGGACTTACCGGCGCGCCCTCGGAGACCGGTTATGACCCAACCGATTGGGGCTATTGGCATGGAGGTGATTTTAAAGGCCTCACATCAAAGCTCTCATATATAAAGAACCTCGGCTTCACCGCTATCTGGATTACACCACCAGTAAAGAATGCTGTCCTGCAAAGTACATCAACTGGATATCACGGTTATTGGGGGCTCGACTTTCTCTCGATAGATCCACACCTTGGTACCGAGGCAGACTTTAAAGAGTTTGTTGCTTCAGCTCACTCGCTGGGGATGAAAGTAATTTTGGATGTCGTGGCGAACCACACCGCAGATGTCATTAATTACCGAGACGGAAAGGCGTACATCCCAGCAGGAAGAGAGAAAGAGAAGAACCCTAATTTTCTTAATGAGCTCTCGAATTACCATAATGCTGGCAACTCAACTTTTGATGGCGAATCCTTACTCAACGGAGATTTTTACGGTCTTGATGATTTAGCTACTGAGAAACCAGAGGTTGTTAAGGGCTTCATAGATATTTGGAGCTATTGGATTAACAACTTCGATATCGATGGTCTAAGAATCGATACATTTAAGCACGTTAATTCCGAATTCTGGCGACAGGTGATTCCTGCAATTCAAAAAGTGGCCAAGGACAAGGGTAAGAAGAGTTTCCCAATCTTCGGTGAGGCGGCTGATAATTCTCCAACCTCAACCGCACCGTACATCGCTAATGGTGAAGTCCCATCGTTGCTAGATTTTCCATTTGCGCTGCAGGTAAGTAACTTTGCGGCAAAAGGCTCGCCAGCTAAGAATTTGGTAGATCTCTTCAATGCCGATGATTTATATACGACTGCAACAACCAGCGCATACGGCCTGGCAACATTTATAAGTAACCATGATGCTGGCCGGATAGGTTCAACCATCATCGCCGATATTGGTGAGAATAATTCACTTGCTTTTGAGCGAGCAAAATTGGCGCAATCTGCCCTCTTTCTTCTGCGCGGTGGCCCTGTTGCCTATTATGGAGATGAGAAAGGTATGACTGGCGGTGGCGGAGATAAATCTGCTCGCCAAGATATGTTTGCTACTCAAGTCTCACGCTGGACGCGAGAAGACCGCATAGGTTCTACCCCCATAGGCAGCGAGAGCGCCTTTAATATCAACCATCCACTTGAAACCTTTATTAGCGAACTTCAGGCGGTAGTACGAAGCAATCCTGCGCTTCGAAGCGGTACTCAACAAGTTCGTACTGCAGACCGCCACTTCTTCGCGGTAACTCGTTTCTCTCAGGGGCAGGAATATGTGGTTGCATTTAATAATGATTCTGCGCAGCTCTCGGGAAAAGTTAAAGTTGCAAACGCATCTGGTGCCTGGTCGAAGATATCTGGAGATTGCCAATGGAGCGGCAAGAGAGAGCTCTCACTTACATTCTCCAACTTAAGCCATTGCGTTCTCAAGGCTGGAACGCTAATTTCAAAGAGTGATACGACCAAGATATCAGCACCAAAGATTGAGAGCCCAGAAGAGGCGGTTCCATGGCGGCAGGTATCAGTCACAACAAATGGAACTGGCTATAACACAGTCACTTTTGCAGCTCGAGTAAAAGGTGGAAAGTGGATCAATCTTGGTTCCACCGACCGTAAGACCATGCCAGGCCTCAACACTGTCGCAGATCGATACCGCGCCTATATTCGACAGGCACAATTTCCAAAAGCGACTACGATTGAAGTCGTAGCAATTGCCCGAACTTCAACAGGAAAAGTTCTGGTATCGCCAATCACCAAAGGATCACTCGCATGAATCGTTCGATTATCTGGTTCCGTCGCGATCTGCGCATCGGTGATCACCCGGCGCTCAACGCCGCAATTGAATCTGGTGATGAAATTGTGCCGGTGTTTATTTTAGATAAGCAACAGATAGCTGAGGCCGGCGCTAAGCAGTTGGCCTATATGAGCAACTCACTCCGCGCTCTCGATGAATCCCTCGGTAATCGCCTCCACATTATTGAGGGCGAACAGGTTGAGGTTCTGCGAGAGCTGATTGCGCTCTATGACGTGAGCTCGGTACATATCTCTGCCGAGCCTGAGCGATATGGCGCAGAGCGAGATGCTCGCGTTGAGGCTGCTGGTATTCCATTGGTACGGACAGGAAGCCCTTACGCCGTTTATCCCGGAAGAGTCGTTAAACCCTCAGATGGCACTCCTTATAAGGTCTATACGCCGTTCTATAAGAATTG
>JBEGTC010000025.1:0-10142 GCA_041179565.1 Actinomycetota bacterium | reverse complement strand
CCTCAACTAAGACAACATCGCCTGGATCGATAAAGATACGAGAGATGAGATCGAGCGCTTGCTGCGATCCGGTTGTAACAACAACATCATCTGGATTTGCGCGGATACCTTCTAGCGCCATCACATCGCAGATCTGCTCGCGAAGTTTTGGGTGTCCCTGTCCGCTTCCATATTGGAGTGCCTCAGAACCATTGGTAAGAATTAACTCATTAACAACGCCAGCCATCATCTCCATCGGTAGCGCAGAGAGATTTGGCATTCCACCAGCTAGTGAGACGATCTCTGGACGCGAGGCAACTGCGAAGAGCGCGCGGATTTCAGAGGGCAACATCCCGGCGGCTCGGGCAGCAAATCTCTCTTCAAGATGCTGTGGAGCTCCGGTCTGATATCGAACATTTACCTCTGACATGGGATGAATCTTCCCATACTCAACCGAGTACTCAGGCGGAATTTATCGACGAATACCAGCGCTTCGCAGGTCAGCTATTCGCAGCGTTCCGGTCTTCGCATCATCTTCTGCCGCGAGGTAGAGGCGTTGAATCGCAATAATAAAACTCTCGGCGACGGTGTCTCGGAATTCAGGACGAGCGAGCCGTTGTAGATCTCCTGGGTTGGTGAGATAACCAAGGTCGACGCGGATTGCTGGGCATTGGGTAAGTCTCAGTGCGTCCCAGGTCTTGGCATGAGTGCGGCAATTTAAGAGATCGGTACGAGCGCAAATCTCGCGCTGAACCAGTGAGGCAAAGCGCTCGCCGACAACTGAGTGAATTCCATGGGCATCGCTACCGTAGAAGAAAGTTGCAACGCCTTCAGCAACTGGATTGTCATGGCGATCAGTATGGAGTGAGATTAAGAGATCTGCGTTGTTCTTATTTGTAAATGCGATGCGCTCGGATTCAGTTGGGTTGTTGTTAGCGCCACGTACAAGAAAGACTGTTGCACCTAACGCCAATAAACGACCCTCAATACGTTGTGCGATATTTAAAGTGATCTCTTCTTCACCTGGCGCAGATCCGGGATCGAGCACAATAACTTTATCGGCGAGCGCCGGACCACGATTCTTCTGCTTTGCGCTCTCGCGAAGTTGTGTCGGTGCGCCACCTGAGATTGTCTTTGTTAAACGCAAAAGCGCAATGATTGTCGCCGGACCACATTTACCATCTACAACAACGCCGACAGATTTCTGAAACTCTTTTACAGCGTTCTCAGTAAGCGGACCGAAGATGCCATCGACTCGACCGCAGTTAAAACCCATCTCAGTAAGTCGCCCTTGCAAGGTGGCGACATCATCGCCGCGCATCCATGGCGCTTTTTGGAGATAGAGAGAGCGATCTCCTAGCTTCCACCGCGACTCTTCAAGTGCGCGGATAGTCGCCTCGTTGAGTTCGCCTGTGACATGGAGCCCACGCTCTTGTTGAAAAGAGCGAATCTCATCGGGAGATAACTCCTTCATTGAGATATTAGATAAAGCCTTCGAGTTCCTTCAAGAGCGCTGGCTTTGGCTTTGCACCGATGATGGTCTTTACAACTTCACCATTTACATAGACATTGAGCATTGGAATCGATGTCACTCCGTACTTGATTGCAATCGCTGACTCTTCATCGGTGTTGAGCTTTGCAATAGTGAGCTTCTCACCATGCTCTGCAGCAATATCATCGAGAATTGGTGCAATTGCGCGGCATGGACCGCACCACTCAGCCCAGAAATCTACGAGGACAGGCTTGCTGCTCTTTAGAACAACCTGATCGAAATCTGCTGTAGTTACCTTGATTGGTGCGCTCATTACCTGCTCCTATATACGTTGTAGAGGGATATCTTATTAGTGACTTAAAAACTTCTCAGCATCTAGAGCAGCTTGGCAGCCGGAGCCTGCCGCAGTAATTGCTTGGCGATAGGTGTGATCGACGAGATCGCCGCAGGCGAAGACGCCCTTAAGGTTGGTGCGAGTAGAGCGCCCCTCAACCTTTACATAGCCCTCGTCATCGAGAGCAACCTGTGAGGTGACTAGCTCAGAGCGTGGAATATGTCCGATAGCGACGAAGAGACCAGTAAATGCGCCCTCTGAAACTTCGCCAGTTTTGGTGTTACGCAACTGTAGAGCTTCGACTTTATCTGCACCGAGTACGTCAATAACCTCGGTATCCCACATGATTTCAAGTTTTGGATTGTTAAATGCGCGCTCCTGCATAATCTTCGATGCGCGAAGTGAATCGCGGCGGTGAATCAAGACCACCTTCGATGCAAACTTGGTAAGGAAGGTCGCCTCTTCAACAGCTGAGTCACCACCACCAACAACTGCAATCACCTGATCGCGGAAGAAGAAACCATCGCAGGTTGCACACCATGAGACGCCGCGACCTGAGAGGCGCTTCTCATTCTCAAGGCCAATCTCGCGATAGGCAGATCCCATTGCGAGAATTACCGCCTTCGCCTTCACGATATTTCCAGAACCATCTTTAATTGTCTTGATCTCGCCATCGAGATCCATCTCGACAACATCATCGGTAATCAACTCAGCGCCAAAGCGCTTCGCCTGCTTACGCATGTTATCCATGAGATCTGGACCCATGATGCCGTCGATAAAGCCAGGAAAATTCTCGACCTCAGTAGTGTTCATAAGCGCGCCACCTGCGGTAACTGAACCCTCGTAGATCACCGGGTTGAGTTGTGCGCGAGCTGCGTAGATTGCAGCGGTATATCCAGCAGGGCCAGAACCAACAATGACGATTTCGCGAACTTCGGTGCTCATATGCGCACCTTACCGCGCCTTTAACCCTTGCGACGCTTGAGCGTTGCTGTGGCGAAGTCGCGAAGACCTGCGATTTCAGCCACTTTGAAGCGGTGGGCGGTGAAGAGGAAGAAGGTCCCGGCAAGGGTTAAGACCGCAGCCAAGCGAAGCGCGCGTAGCGCAAGTGGAGCATCGCTCTCAACCCAACCAAGGTATGTAATTACGAGATATATCGGAGCCATTGCAATCAGGGAGGCAGCAATGAGTGCAAGATGTTGGCGAGAGAAGTCACCGATGCGAAGAGTTCCTACATGCTTCTTAATCAACTTTAAGGTGATCGAGAGACCGACGATATAGCTGAGCGAGAAGGCGGCGCCTAAACCAATGGTGACGACATCGCTATCGAGCCGCCAGAGGAAGAGGTATGAGAGCGCCACCGAGATGAGGTTGATAATAAAGATCGATATGACTTGAGTCTTGGTATCTTCAAAGGCATTAAATCCGCGAACCAAAATCAAGTTGATACTAAATGGAATCAGACCGAAGCCAAGAGCAGATAATACGTAGCCAATATATCTAGAATCATCGAGCGAGACTCCCATATAGAGAACTTCAGTAATAAGCGGACCGAAGAAGATGAGAGCGATAGCGCTCGGAACGGTGACGACACCAACCATCTTTATTGCGCGGATTAATTGGAGGCGAACATCCTCAACCTTCTTATCTATCGCAAGTTGTGAGAGGTGTGGAAGTAGCGCGGTAATAATTGAGATCGTCACAATCGAATATGGCAACAACATAATGTAGTAAGCGCTGGTGTATGGGGTGAAACCAACGCCGGTGGTGATTCCCGCTTGTGCGCTTCGAACAGCGGCAGCAGTTGCAACATTGACGGTGACGAGATAGCCGAGTTGTGAGATCAAGACATAGATCAGAGTCCAGGTTGCCAGCGAGAAAGATTTACCCAACCCTTTAACACCAAAGATGGGGCGGAGCTTTATGCCAGAGCGTTTAACAACTGGAATAAGGATGAGCGCCTGCACAACAACACCGGCGGTCGTTCCCCAACCCAAGAGCTGTATCTGGAAGTCGGTAATTGTTGAAATGGTGATGGAATTTTGAAGGAAGAGAACGCCGCCAAAGATTGCGATAACCACGAGATTGTTAGCGATTGGCGCCCACATGAGCGGGGCAAACGAGCCACGAGCATTGGCTACCTGTCCGAGCATGGTGAAGAGCCCCAAGAAGAAGATCTGCGGCAGACAGTAGCGAGTAAAGGCTATGGCAATCGCTTGTTCGCGTTCGAAACCAACTTCAAAGAACTCTGGCGCATAGAGGCGAACTAAGAAGGGCGCAAAGATCACGCCAATTACAACGAGCAGCAAGAGAATGCCAGAGATTGTTGTAACTAATCGCGAGGCAAAGCCATGGCCGCCATCGTCATCGCTAAATGATCGAACCAACTGTGGAACAAAGATTGCAGTAAGCGCGCCACCAACTAGGAGGTTATAAAGAATGTTAGGCATCGTGTTGGCGACGTTGAAGGTATCGGCCAAGAGCGCAGTACCAAGAACTGCCACCGCGAGAATTGCGCGGATAAATCCGGTGATACGGGAGAGGATGGTGCCGAGCGCCATAATCGACGAGGCGCGATAGAGCTCGTTATTTTTCATGTCGGCTCCGTCGAACGCGGCGGACAGATTGTGTAACTGCGCCGAGGAATAACAAGATTGCAGCGCCAGTGGTGAACCAAGTAACTCGCGAGTCGATCACAGTGAGTGTGAGGTTGAGTTTAAAGACCTCACCCACAAAATCTCCCTGCGGCGTCATAAATTGGGCATGGACAACGGTGTTGCCAGATGCGATGACGGTGAATGGCACAGCGATTTGAATCTGGGACTTTGCGGGCAGCTCGATGTTGTGGAGGCTCTCGACTTGAACGCGTGAGTTCATTGGAATAAGTGAGAGGCTCAAGCTAGTTGCAGTTTCAAATTTATTGACCAGAGTTAGCGGGACTTTTACGCTCTTTGAGGTTAATTGATAGCGCCCAGTGACAACCTTTAGCTTCTCCTCGATTTTGGCTAATTCGATACGCGCATTACTGGCGAAGTAGTTGCGATCAATCGCCTTCAGCTGTGGGTTGAGTAGAGTGGCGAGACGCTCGCGCATACGATCAATCTCTTCATCATTTACCACTCGATTAAGGCCAGCTAAGAGTTTGCGCCCATCACGGTAGATGCTCAATTCATCGCTATTTAACCTTGATTTACCCATCCCCCAGCCATTCTGCGAGATAACAGGTCGGCCGAGAAAGGCTTCTAACTTCTGCGCACCGAGTTCGAAGTAAAACTTTGATTCGCGCGATGAGATGCGACGAGCAAGTGATGTATCTGGATTTCCATAGGGAAGTGCGACAACGGGATTGGCTAAAGTTGCAATTCGAAGTTGTTGTAACCAGATCTGAGCAATGCTTGTACCGACCGGATCTTCTTGACCATCAAAGGTATAACCATCTGCCATGTCGAGTACCTCGTCAACGAGGTATGGATCAATCACCCAAGTAGTTGATTGCGCTGGGTTGAAGAGAGCTTTACCAAGGCGACCACTTGGCCCAAGTAGATTGACGAGTTCGTTGTCGCGAAATGTGCCATCGAAGTTGCGATGTGGAATATCGGTGACTCTAATAACAGGAGTTGCTGACTGCGCTGCCGGGAGGCCGATCGCTAGCGCGATTGCGGTGAGGACCGATGCAACTACTCTCCTCATCTCGCCTCAAGTTCGGTTGCGGCATTGGTTCGGGCGATTAACTTCTTCTCATCGGGATATGCCAGGCGCTCAACAATCTCGGCCAATGGAAACCAGGCGACCTCATCTACTTCGCTCTCTTGCGCTGCAAGTAAGCCACCGCTTTCACGGAATAAGTAATGGTGTACTGTCTTATGGATTCGTTTGCCGCCAGCCATAAACCAGAAATCGATAACTCCGAGCGACTTCTCTATCTCAGAGGTAATACCGGTCTCTTCAGCAACTTCACGGAGCGCCGCTTGTTCCGGGGTCTCACCCTCTTCGATATGTCCCTTCGGTAGCGACCAGAGAATTTTCTTTCCAGTCGCATCCTTCTGATCTCGACGACCGATTAATAAGCCGAGCTTTCCGGTGCTATCGATTACTAAGCCACCTGCGCTCACCTCATCTACCCGCTTTGCATAGGTGCGAGGTGTGCGTGCAGGAGCGCCCTGCTTTGCGGGGGTCTTACCTTTTTCTATCCCACCCTCTTGGGTAGGTGAAGTTTGTGGGGAGCGATGCGGAGGGCGCCTGCGCCTACGCTTCTTCTTCGTACCTTCGCTGCCCGCACTAGGTGCCGGGGTCATGGCACTAAGAGTACGCGACTACCCTTATCTATTGTGAGTGATGCGAAGACCAATTTAGGGCGAGAGCTCGCCTTAGCGAGCCTCGTTGAACGTGCGCCGTTGGCCTCCTCGCTCGCCGCCGCTTTTAAGGAGAAGGGCTTTCGATTAGCCCTCGTCGGCGGACCAGTTCGAGATGCGATTCTCGGCCGCCTTGGAAATGATCTTGATTTCACCACCGATGCTCATCCGCTTGAGACAAAGAAGATTTTAAAGTCATGGGCGGATAACGTCTGGGATACCGGAATTGAATTTGGAACTGTTGCTGGAAAGCGTGGCGATACAACAGTTGAGGTAACCACATATCGCACCGAGAAGTATGAGGAAGATTCACGAAACCCAGATGTGCAATTTGGCGAAGATATCGACGGTGATCTCTCGCGACGCGATTTCACAATTAATTCAATGGCGCTTGAACTTACAACAGCCACACCCGAATTTATCGATCCATTTAACGGCATTGAAGATTTAGCACAGAAAATTCTCCGCACACCAGTAAGCGCTGAACAATCTTTCTCTGACGATCCGCTACGAATGATGCGCGCTGCTCGCTTTGCTAGCCAACTCAACTTCCAACTCGATGCTGAAGTTGTTGAAGCGATGACCAATATGAGTGGTCGCATCTCAATTATCTCGGCAGAGCGTGTGCGCGACGAATTTGTAAAACTCTTAATGTCGCCACACCCTCGAATCGGAATAACAATTCTGGTCGATACCGGAATCGCAGAGCATGTTCTGCCAGAGATTCCTAAGTTGCGCCTTGAGATCGATGAACACCACCACCATAAAGATGTTTATGAGCATTCAATTACCGTTCTAGAGCAAGCGATCACTCAAGAAGAACGTCTCGGTGGTCCCAATCTGGTAAATCGTTTAGCTGCGCTCTTACACGATATTGGTAAGCCAAAGACACGTAACCTCATCGCAGGTGGCGGAGTCTCATTCCACCACCATGAGGTTGTTGGTGCGCGATTGGCTAAAGCGCGGTTGAAGGCGCTCCGCTTTGATAATGAGACGATTGAAGCGGTTGAAACGCTCGTTGCACTTCACCTTCGCTTCCATGGATATGGCGATGGTGAATGGACCGATTCAGCGGTACGTCGTTATGTTCGAGATGCTGGCGAATTACTAACTCATCTCCATGTTTTAACCCGCGCAGATTGCACAACCCGCAATATAAAGAAGGCAGAGCGCCTATCTCGTACCTACGATGGGCTCGAAGAGCGAATTGCAAAGTTGATGGAGGAGGAAGAGCTCTCCAAGATTCGCCCAGATCTCGACGGTGCGCAGGTAATGCAGTTATTGGGCATCAAACCATCTGCCGATGTAGGTAAGGCTCTCGATTTCTTAATGGAGCTTCGAATGGAGCACGGTCCGCTCGGTGAAGAGCGCGCAACTGCCGAACTTATGGAGTGGTGGCGAGGCCGTCGCCACCCTTAAGGAAGAACTTCGCTGGACGTAAAGTAATTGTTGCGACCAAGAGATAAGTAGCACCGACGAGAGTTGGCACCAACCAAGAATCGCCAGATTGTGGCAGAAGTAGCGCTGCGATAATGGCAAAACTGACAATCGAACTATTTACAACTACGTCATAGACGGCAAAGACTCGACCACGGAACTCATCGCTGATCTTTGATTGCACCAACGCATCATTGGTGACTTTCACGCTCTGCCCAAAGAGACCAGTTGTAAATGCTGCCGCGCAGAGGAGAATTTGATTTCGATCGATGACCAATATTGAGGTTCCAAGAGCTGCAGCGAACATTGAGAGGCGCATCCAACGATGGCGCCCAGTCCAACGAACACCGAGCGGTGCGATAAGTGCGCCGATGGTAAATCCAATTGCGGCGAATGAGAGTGCGATGCTGAGACCGGCGAGACCTGCCTCGCTATCTTGTGGATCGTTAAATGTATTGCGCTCTAATAACATCGCGGTGAGCGTCAGTGCGGTAATTCCACCGCGATGGATAGCGGTAGCGATAATTCCGCGCGCAGCATCTTGGTGTACTGCTAAGAATTTAAACCCTTCGCGCACCTCTATAAAACCTTCGGCGATTGATGCCTTACGCACTTGATGTGGCAGCGGTCCAATCTCTGACTTCTTCATCACTGCGGCAAAGAGGGCGGCAGTTAAATAACCGGCAGATGCAGCGAGAATCAGGTAACCATCGGCGTGATCGGCTGATGCGAAGGTATCGGTAATGCGCCTTATTAATAGGCCTAATCCACCACCCATCACTACCCAGACCGAACCGCCGGTGACTGCGAGGGCATTTGCTGCAATAAGCGAATCCCGCGGAGCAACGAGTGGGAGGCCAGCAGAGAGACCGGCGAGAATTAATCGATTAACTCCAAATGCAATCAGCACGAAAATTGTGAGTTCGATTCCAGTGCGACCTTGAAAGATAAGGAAGGCGATATAGGTCAGCGTTAGTGAGCGAGTGAGATTTGCGAAGAGAACAGCACGTTGTCGTGAGAAACGATCGAGAAGTGTTCCCACCATTGGACCGATGACGCTGTAAGGAAGTAGAACAACGGCAAATGCGATTGCAGCGTTGAGCGCTGAAGCTTGTCGCTCTGGCGAGAAGAGGATAAAAGAGGCGAGCGCGCTCTGAAAAACACCATCGGTAAATTGGCCAGTCCATCGAGTTCGCAGCAGAGGACGCAACTTGCGATCAAGGATTAACTGCCAGAATGAGTGGCCTTTTATCTGCACTCGATAAGCGTAGGGCTAAGAAAGCGAATATTCTTCTCGCCATGGCTAGAGAGACCAAGACACAGAGAGGGTTTATCGATTACTCACTCGATAAACGAGCCACCCTCCTCGCGCTCTTCCGCGGAGTTGTCGATGCCTGTGATGCCGATCCTTATTTAATGCGCGCAGCGAAGTTCCATGGCGAGAAGGCTGGGCGCAACTGTCCGGTCTGCAAGAAAGATGCGCTCGTCGAACTTCGATACACCTTCGGTGACCAACTTGGTCAATACTCAGGTCGAATCAAGAGTCCAGCAGAGTTGATTGAGATGGAGAAGGAGTTTGGTGAATTCTCGGTCTATATCGTCGAAGTCTGTCGAGAATGTTCATGGAATCACCTCTGTTCCACCTACATATTGGGCGATGGCAGCGTTCGGAAGCCACCACGTCGTCAGCGAACCCTCGAGGATGAGGACTTCAGCGGTAACCTAGGAAAGTGATTAAAACCAAGCTCATTCGCGCAGCGGTATTTCTCGGGGGTTTTGGCTTCGTTGCCGGCTCCACTCTCTTTGCGCTCGCCTGGTTTACCGTCGATATTCCAGATCCCAACGCCTATGTAAATAGCCAGGCGACAGTTATCCAATATTCAAATGGTTCAGAGATTGGTCGCATCGGCGCACAGAATCGCCAGATAGTTCCATTAGCGAAGATTCCGCTACGTCTTCGCTATGCAGTGATGGCAGCTGAAGATCGCAGCTTCTACTCTAACCGCGCATTTAGCATCAAAGGCCTCTCGCAGGCAGTTCTATCCAATGTGATCACTCTCGGCAATGGACGTGGTGGTTCGACCATCACTCAGCAATATGCCAAGACTGCATTTCTTACGCCGGAGCGGAGCATCCAACGAAAGATTAAAGAGCTCGTTATCTCACTTAAACTTGAGAACGCGATGACGAAAGATCAAATTCTCGAGAACTACCTCAACACTATTTACTTTGGTCGCGGCTCATATGGTGTGCAAACTGCGGCGCAGCAGTACTTCAACCGTAATGTCAATCAACTTTCAATCTCACAGGCCGCAGTGATCGCAAGTATCTTGCGCTCACCAGGTCTCTACGATCCAGATTTTGGCGATAAAGCACAGAAAGAGCGCAATGCAAATCGGTTGGCAGCTCGCTTCCAATATGTGATTGATGGAATGTTGGAAGAGAAGTGGATTACTGAAGCAGAGGCAAAGGCGGCAAAGTTGCCACCCGTTGCACCTCGCACTACTGGCGGCTCGCTCAGTGGTCCAAAGGGTTACATCATCGATGC
>JBEGTC010000024.1:0-10645 GCA_041179565.1 Actinomycetota bacterium | reverse complement strand
AGCCTGCATCGCCGCCAGCAGTGGCATGGGGGCGATCTTGTTGCTGGCCATGGGTTTGTTGGCCGTGGGCCAACAAACTTTGGCCCACGACTCCCGGACCTAGTAAAAGACCCTCCAAAGGGAAAAAGCCTGTATTTTTCGATTATTGCAATTAATCGACCCCCCCCCATGAATAGTTCGATTAATGGACCCCATGAACGATGATCCGATTAATCGATTAATCGATGCAACATCAAAGGTAGATACATCGCCACCCTTCTCGCTAATGTGAGCAAAGGTAGAATTAATTGCTGTGTCTGACTCTTTCGCTGAGAAACCAAGTCCGGTAAGAGCAGTCAATAACTGTTCGCGAACACTTGAATTCTCATAGTTTGAACTTACGTGTCGAGTCGAAACTAGCTTCCCTTTAAGTTCCAAAATCAATCGCTGCGCCCCTTTACGGCCTATGCCTGGAACCTTTTCAATCGCACCGACGTCTTCACTTGCAATCGCGTTGGCAAGATCATCCGGAGTGAGTGCGCCAGTTATCGCTAGTGCAACTTTAGGTCCGATACCGCTCACGGTCTGTAACATCTCATAGAGATCTCGCTCAGCTGCATCTAGAAATCCGAAGAGCGTCATGGAGTCTTCACGTACAACTAGCGATGTCGATAAAGTAATCACTGATCCCAAAGAGATGTGTGAAGATGTTCGAGGGGTGATTGAGACTGCATAGCCAACGCCGCCAACCTCGAGGATGACTTTATCTAATGTGAGGTGACGTACCGATCCGGTGAGGAGTGAAATCATGGTTGCCTCAGTTTAGCAATTCGCTCTTTCTCTGCCTTTACCGCAGCGGCTAATCGCGAAGTTCCCGTGCCGCGCCAAGCATGTGTGATCGCCAAGGCCAAAGAATCTGTGGCATCAACGGGTTTTGGAATAGTCTCTAGATTGAGAATTCGCTTCACCATCTCGGCTACCTGAACTTTGTTCGCCCGACCACTCCCGGTTACTGCGGCTTTCACCTCAGATGGCGTGTGCATCGCTACCGGTATTCCGCGACGAGCTGCAATTAAAAGAGCCACCCCAGCTGCCTGCCCGGTTCCCATCACGGTTCGAACATTGTGCTGCGCAAAAACGCGCTCAACCGCGACAACATCCGGGCGATTGCGCTCAATCCAACTCTCAATCTCTCGCTCGAGTATTAATAACCGTTCTTCAAGCGGAGCATCAACTGGCGTAAGAAGAACGCCCACATCTCTCAGAGATAGTGATCGCTCAGATATCTGGGTAATCACACCGACGCCACAGCGAGTGAGTCCAGGGTCGATTCCCATGATAATTCGCTCGCTAGTCATGAGCGAAGCGTATTGGTAGAGCGAGAATGGGTTATGAAAGGCTCGCCATAACTTCATCAGAGACATCGAAGTTTGCATAGACATTCTGCACGTCATCTAGCTCTTCGATCGCGTCAATTAGCTCAAATACCTTGGTTGCGCCCTCTGCATCTAGCGGAATCAGCATCGATGGCAGAAATGACGAATCCGCAGACTCGTAGTCAATACCAGCTGTCTGAAGCGCGGTGCGAGCCGGGACTAAATCTGAAGCTTCGCAAACTACTTCAAATGACTCTCCCAGATCGTTAACCTCTTCAACCCCCGCTTCGAGCGCGGCCTCTAAGATCGAATCCTCGGTAACGCCGCTCGCCTTACTGACGATGATGACGCCTTTACGATTAAATAAATACGCAACTGATCCTGGATCTGCCATCGAACCGCCATTGCGAGTTACCGCAACGCGTACCTCTGAAGCGGCACGATTTCGATTATCAGAGAGACACTCGATCATGATCGCTACACCGTTAGGTCCGTAACCCTCATACATGATGGTCTGCCAATCCGCGCCGCCAGATTCAAGACCAGCACCGCGCTTAACTGCGCGTTCGATATTGTCAGCTGGCATCGAGTTCTTCTTCGCCTTGGCAATCGCATCGAAGAGGGTTGGGTTTCCATCAACATCTGGGCCGCCGTCTCGCGCGGCTACCTCAATCGCTTTAATCAGCTTTGCAAAGTTCTTAGCTCGACGGCTATCAATGACAGCCTTCTTATGTTTTGTGGTCGCCCATTTGGAGTGGCCGGACATGAATCACCTCAACTAAATCGTCGCTTCGAGCAATATGGTCAAATGCTACCGCTACCTACAGATCTCCTCAAAAAAGTAGCGATGAACGCTGAGATCACCAGTGAGCTCTGGATGGAAGCTCGTTGCTAGGAGCGAACCTTCTCTCACTGCAACTGGATGGCTCTCAACGGTTGCCAAGACCTCGACCGAAGGCCCTACTTGTTCGACCCACGGCGCTCGTATAAATACACCATTAACGGTCTGACCGGCGAAGAGGATCTCACTTTCAAAAGAATCTACTTGTCGGCCAAAGGCATTTCGGCGGACAGTGATATCTAGGCCGCCGAAAGTTTCTTGACCTTCTACCCCACCAATAATTCTGTCAGCTAGGAGAATCATTCCGGCACATGAACCATAAGTAGGAAGGCCATCACCAATACGATTTCGAATTGGTTCAATGAGTTCGTAGTTGCGAGCAAGGAGCGCGATGGTTGTCGATTCTCCACCAGGAAGGATTAAGGCATCGATTTGAGCTAACTCGGAGTTTCGCCGTACCGCAATGACTTTATGCCCACAGGCAGTGACTGCTGTTAAGTGTTCTCTAAAGTCCCCTTGCAGGGCCAATACGCCAACTTTCATTTACAGAGTGTGCCAAATTCACTGATGATGAGAGAACTACCAACCGCGTTCAGCGAGGCGATGAGGAACCGGAATATCAGAGACATTGATTCCAACCATGGCATCACCGAGACCGCGTGATACCTCAGCCAAAACCTTCGGATCGTCGAAGAAGGTGGTGGCCTTAACGCACGCCGCTGCACGTTGCGCTGGATTGCCTGATTTGAAGATTCCCGATCCAATAAAGACGCCATCGGCTCCCATCTGCATCATGAGCGCAGCGTCGGCAGGTGTTGCGATACCGCCTGCGGTAAAGAGTACAACTGGCAACTTTCCGGTCGCAGCTACCTCTTGCACGAGTGCAAATGGCGCCTGCATCTCTTTAGCCGCAACATAGAGCTCATCTTCGCGCATCGAAGTGAGGCGACGAATTTCGCCACCGATCTTGCGCATGTGAGTCATTGCGTTAGAGACATCGCCAGTACCTGCCTCGCCCTTAGAGCGAATCATCGCTGCACCTTCGTTGATGCGACGGAGCGCCTCACCAAGATTGGTTGCGCCACATACAAATGGAACGGTGAACTTCCACTTATCAACGTGGTTTTCAAAGTCAGCAGGGGTAAGAACCTCAGACTCATCGATGTAATCGACGCCGAGCGATTGAATTATCTGAGCTTCGACGAAATGGCCGATACGCACCTTTGCCATGACCGGAATTGAGACCGCTGCTTGAATCTTCTCAATCATGTCTGGATCGGACATTCTCGCCACGCCACCTTGGGCGCGGATATCTGCGGGAACGCGCTCCAACGCCATCACTGCGCAAGCACCGGCATCTTCGGCAATCTTTGCCTGCTCAACATTGACAACATCCATAATGACGCCGCCCTTGAGCATCTCTGCCATGCCGCGCTTTACTCGGGCGGTTCCAGTTGCTTCAGACATTTCTTCTCCCCTGTGGATTAACCCTTGGAGTCTACTTGCTGGCTTGAGAAGTCGCATCCTCGCCTTGAGTGAGGGCAAATTCAGGCTCCCTAGCGGTGAGCGCTATCCAGATCTGACCACGGGCAAAGTTAATTGGAGCGCCTGTTTTATCGGTAAATGTAGTTCCCGAGAGCGGATCGGGGCGGCTCCACCGACATGGAAGGTAACCGCCGCCACGCAATAGGAAGCAATCTCCCGAACCAACTGTCGCTGAGAACGGCGTTACTCCACCGACCTTATCGCGGTAATCGGAGTTGGTAATTGTGACGACTTGGACTATGAAAGTTGGCGATCCAAGTTGAAAACCGGTGTCATCGAGATTTGGTGCGCCATTATGGCTCAGCAACCATCGCTCTTCACCTTCTGACCACGACACGTCATAACTTGCTGCTGGCCATGTTACCCGAGCGCTCTTGATCGGGATCAATCCGTCAGGAGCATCGCCAAAGCTCCAACCCATCGGGCGTGACACTTCAAATCTGTTGCCCCGGGATTCAGACTCCTTGATTAGCTCCGGCGCCTTCAACATCATCGCATAAGGCGCGTTGCGATCGATAGCGTTGCTATAGAACGTAGGCCCGAAACGATTAGCACTCACATCAATAAGATTGGCGCTGGCAATTTCTGGTAACAACTTCTTCTGGGCACCACTAAATGCGAAGCCCACCTTTCCATATTGTGCAAGAAGCTCAAGATCAGAAATTCGAGCAGACCTCACCGGACCAACTACATCGGGAATTGTGGATGAGAAAACTGCAGCTAACCGGGATAGGCCGCCTTCAACTTGTTCAATATAAATGACATCAGCGCTTCTTAGACCAACTTGGGGGTGGGCGTAAGTGGTGTCATCAATCTTCACCACAAGAACCGGCGCATCACTTCCCTCGATTCCGGTGAGCGAATGGCGAACTTTCGGCTCGATAAATGGAATTGAGAGTGAGCCCCAGTTAGCAACGCCGGTAAAACTGATGGCTACAACCGCGATCGATGCCGCCGCCGTTGAAATGAGAAGAAATCTCTTAAAGAACATCGGCTTCGAATTCGTAGGTGACTGGAAGCGGTGCTCGTCCAGCGAGTCTGAAGGTACGAATAATCCATTTGGAGCGAATCAATTGAGTTCTATTTACAGATTCAACATGGAGAGCGATAGCGACCTTTATCTTCTCATTGAGTTCGGCAAGTTCACGCAAGAGGTCTTGCTCAACCAAACCTGAGACTTCACTCGAAGTGGCTAAGAGAATTCCTAGCGCTCCAGAGAGACCAGTCTCGGCTTGCGAGCGATCTTTAACGCTTGCCTCTCGGGCCTGATGAGCGGCGAAGGTCAGCAAGAGCGAAGAAGCTGGATCAGCAATTTCAGATCGTGCGATCTCAATTGCAATCGCCGCTCTTCGCTGCAACAAACTATCTAAGTTCGCCCAGCTGGTCTCAACTCGATGGTGCAACCGATCTAGCCTGGTCGCCAAGAAAGATAGATACCAGGCGAAGAGAGCCACGACGAAGAGAATTGCGAGAGATTTAAAATTCATTTACTTACCTAAGAACTTATTCCAGCCGCGGCTCTCCGATGAGAGCGAGACTTTGCCTAAACCAACCATCGCCATTTCGTAGACATCATAGATTCGCTCAGCTACAACCTCCCAATCAAAGTTCTGCGCGTAGGCCTTTCCGGCGGTGCGCAATTGGTTGCGGCGGTCATCATCAGCAAAGAGCTTATTGATCTCAACCGCCAAAGAGTTGGAATCCTCCGACTTAAATAAGGTGCCATATGCTCCACTGCCCAAGAGAGCGTCGAATGCCGGAATATCAGAGGCCACAACGGCGGCTCCCCCGGCTAACGCCTCCGCCAAGATGATGCCAAAGGATTCGCCTCCAGTATTTGGCGCCACATAAACGCCGATCGAGTGGAGGAAATCCGCTTTCTCGCTCTCGGAGATTCGACCAAGGAAGGTGAACTTGCTCTGCAAGTGAGGTGGGACGTTCTCCAGAAATTTTTGCGCATCGCCAGGGCCGGCGACTATTACCCGTGCGCTTGGGTTCTGGTTGAGGATTGTTGGCAACGCCGCTACGAGTAATTGAAGACCTTTACGTGGCTCTTCAAATCGACCGATAAAGCCAATGGTCTCACCGCTCCACTCTGGATTGATCTTTCCACCAGCTAGTCGCTTTGCATAGATTCCATTGGGCACAACAACTGCATCTGTCTCTAAGTGTTCAGTCAGAGTTGCGCGAGCTGCCTCGCTCACTGCAATTCGAGCGGTCAACTTCTCGATCACCGGCTCCAAAATCGGACCGATAGCAAAGATTGCTTTCTGGCGTTTTGCTGAGGCATGAAAAGTCCCAACCATAGGTCCCTCAGCAGCAAAACAGGCTAAGAGCGAGATCGAAGGAATTGCTGGTTCATGTAGATGTAGAAGATCAAAGTCGTTCTGTGCAATCCAAGTTCTTACACGGGCAAAGGCGAGAGGACCGAAGAGGATTCGAGCAACTGCTCCGTTATAGGGAATTGCCAACGGCTTTCCAGCGTTAACTACAAAATCTGGCAGACCTTCATCGCTACTACTAGGTGCCAAGACCGAGACAAAATGGCCTTGAGAGATCAGATACGTCGCAAGATCTGCAATATGCGCCTGCACACCACCAGGTGTATCCCATCCGTAAGGACATACGATTCCTATTCGCTTCTGTTCGAAAGTCATCTGTAAATACCTTCATCAATCCAGATTCTCT
The DNA here is from genome assembly GCA_041179565.1 of Actinomycetota bacterium. Lineage (GTDB taxonomy): Bacteria > Actinomycetota > Actinomycetes > Nanopelagicales > Nanopelagicaceae > Planktophila. Next base: position 4,216 of record JBEGTC010000024.1, on the reverse strand, counting down.
GCAACATATGCCAATCTTCAGGGTGACTCGCGATTCCAGATTCGAAGGCGGTTGCTATCGACTGCACCGTAGTTTGAACACGGCTTGCTTCGTTACCATCTGCGGCGACCGCTATCTCCTTGAAATCAACGTGAATTCCAGATTCTCTATAACTGACATGAGCGACCACCAATGGCAACCCTTCACGGACTGCAATCGTGGCCGGCCCCGCCGGCATCTTCGCTCGCCTTCCAAAAAAGCTAACTTCAATGCCTGATGCAGAGAGATCTCGGTCCGCCACGAGGGCGATTAATCGTCCTTCCCTTGCCCGCTTAAGCAATGTGACGAAAGCCCTTGAATCTAACGGTAAGACTTCGAAACCCATTGATTCTCGATAAGTTAAAAATTTCCTAAAGAGCTTCTCTGGCTTGAGTACTTCAGCAACAGTAACTAATGAAATCCCAGATTGACAGAAATAAGCACCTGCATGATCCCAGTTGCCTGAGTGAGGCAGGGCAATCACGACTCCCCTGCCCTCTCTCATTGGAGTCCAAAGCAATTCATCGTGCGAGGTGGTCACAGTCTTGTGTATGCGTTCTGCGCTCCACTTATGAATTCTAAATGTGTCGCACCAATATCTCATATAACTTGATAACCCTCTGCGAACAAGCTCTTCAAGTTCTACCGCACTTAGTTCGGGCTTTACGATTGAGAGATTGGATCGAAGGCGATTTACCAAGCGACCATTCCTTGAGTAGAGAAATTGTGCGATTAACTCGAAGATCTTATATGCAATCTTCTCCGGTAAGAGGCCAACAATTTTCCAACCAACTAGGTATGCAAGATATGAAACTTGTTCAGACATTCTTCGACAATCCGGTCCGAACAACCATAATTCGCTGAATGACGGTTAAAATGCTCAACGTTAAGAGCAACCAGATGCCGCTTGTCAGGATATAAGGGACTCCTAAACCATGGAAACCAATTGCAACTAGAGCGATTACAAGTCGCTCGGTTCGTTCAGCGATTCCGACGGTGCAAGGAATCCCATATGACTCTGCCTTAGCTCGTATATATGGAACAAGTGAGCCGAAGACAATCGCCATCAAGATGACAGGTGTGAGCGGATTCTCAGCACGTAGCGAGTAAATTGCAAGGCTTCCCAATATCGCCGAATCGGTGAGGCGATCGCATGTTGAGTCCAAGAATCCACCCCAGGCGCTGGGACCGGCCTTAGAAACCCGAGCGATAGCGCCATCAAAGAGATCGCTCAGTGCAAAAATTGAGATAAGAATCGTGCCGATTACCAATCTTCCATCGAGATAGAAGTAAATCGCAGAGGCGATTGAGCCTGTGGTCCCGACAACGGTCACAACATTGGGCGTAATACCCGCCCTTACTGCGACGCGAGCGATCGGCTCGATAAATCGATTGATTAAAGGTTTATATACCGAACTCACCATGGCTTCATCGTAGAGTTACTCCCATGAGTTCAACCACCTTGGACGCGGGAAAAGCGATCAAAATTCATGGCCATGTGAGCGCTACCCCCGAGATGATTGCCGGCCTCCTCGGTGGCAAAGTCTCTGACACTGTAGATAGTGATTGCGATCTTGCAATTTTCACGATAAATCCCGCGGCCGGTATCGATAGCCAAACGATCGACCTTTGGCGAGGGTATGACGAGTATCAGACCCCAAGAATGGTTTTGATCAGTGTTCTCGATGGAGTTGAGATGGACTTTGACGATGGAGTTCTCATTGCCAACCGTGTCTTTGATCAGGTAGTGACACCTTTTCTTGTCTTACATGGCGAATCAGGAACTCCAATCGGCACTATTTCGCTCCGTGATTTAACCACCTGCGATTACTCGAAGAACCCTCCGGTTATCGAACCTGCCGATAGTGAATTAATCGAGATGGTGCAAGATTTTCGAGAAGAGTATCTGGAACAGATGGAGGGTATGGATGACACTGCCTTCGCTGCGGGAATAATCTTTCCTGCAATTCCCATCAATATAAGTAATCGCCTTGGCTTCGATATTGTGAAGCGCTACTTAGATCTTCTACCAAGCAGCAGCTAACTCATCGCGAGTCTGAGTGAGTAGTTGAGGCAGTACCTTAGTCTTACCAATAATCGGCATAAAGTTTGCATCGCCTGACCAGCGGGGAACTACATGTTGATGAATGTGAGCCGCCACTCCCGCGCCAGAGATTGCGCCTTGGTTCATCCCTAAATTAAAGCCATCCGCTCCCGATACCTTTCGGATAGTCGCCATGGCATGTGCCGAGAGATCTGTAATCTCGTGACGTTCAGCTGCAGTTAAATCGGTTAAATCGGCGACGTGACGATATGCGCAAATCAAGAGGTGACCCGGATTGTAGGGATAGAGATTCATTACTACATATGCGTTCGCTCCTCGATAAACAATCAACCCTTCAGCGTCCTCCAAAGTTGGAATGCGGCAGAAAGGGCATTGCACATCGTTACCCTCTAATGGACGATTCTCGCCTCTTAGGTAATCCAATCGGTGTGGCGCCCAGAGCCGATGCCATCCATCAGGCATCCCTGCGCCACCCATTATCTCTTCGGCCATGCTTAGTTCTGAACTCGATCTGACACTACCTGAGTTATCTCTTTAATCGCATCGGCGATAGGAACACCGTTCTTTTGATCACCGTTGCGATAACGGAAAGAGATAGCACCAGCCATCATATCTTCTTCGCCTGCAATCAACATAAACGGAATCTTTTGAAGCTGGGCGTTACGAATCTTCTTTTGGAAGCGATCATCCGAGACATCTATATCCGCGCGAATGCCAGCCTTCTTCAACTGAGCAATGACGTCAAACATGTAATCGTTAAAGGTATCGGCTACCGGAATCGCAATTGCCTGAACTGGAGCAAGCCATGCTGGGAAAGCTCCCGAGTAATGTTCTGTAAGGACACCGAAGAATCGTTCAATCGAACCGAATAAGGCGCGGTGAATCATGACCGGTCGCTGACGGGTTCCATCTGCCGCTGCATATTCGAGCTCGAAGCGCTGAGGTAACTGGAAGTCGACTTGGATAGTGGACATCTGCCATGTGCGACCGATTGCATCCTTAGCTTGAACAGATATCTTAGGACCGTAGAAAGCGGCGCCACCTTCATCTAAAACCAGCTCTAGATTCTGCGCCAGTGCTGCCTTACGGAGAGCTTCAGTCGCTTCCTCCCAATCGGAATCTTCGCCGACTGATTTCTCTGGATTACGAGTTGAAAGTTCGAGATAGAAATCTTCCAATCCATAGTCACGCAAGAGATTGAGCACGAAGGTGAGCAGTGAATCGAGCTCTCCAGCCATCTGCTCTTTAGTGCAGTAGATGTGGGCATCATCTTGAGTGAAACCACGCGCGCGCGTGATGCCGTGGAGAACGCCCGATTTTTCGTAACGATAGACAGTACCGAACTCGAATAACCGGAGTGGAAGCTCACGATACGAGCGTCCGCGAGCTTGAAAAATCAGGTTATGGAATGGGCAGTTCATGGGTTTCATGTAGTACTGCTGCCCTGGACGCTTGATAGTGCCATCCTCATGGAGCTCTTCATCCATAATCATTGGTGGGTACATTCCCTCGGAGTACCAATCGAGGTGGCCAGACTTTTGAAAGAGCGCCGCCTTGGTTAGATGTGGTGAATAGACAAACTCATAACCTTCATCTTCGTGACGCTTTCGCGAATAATCTTCCATCGCTCTACGAATGATTCCGCCCTTGGGGTGAAAGACCGCGAGACCAGAGCCAATTTCATCTGGAAATGAGAAGAGATCAAGCTCTTGACCCAATCGACGATGATCTCGCTTCTCCGCCTCGGCTAAGAGCTCGAGGTATGCGTTGAGTTCATCCTGTGAAGGCCATGCAGTTCCATAGATACGCTGGAGCATCGGGTTCTTCTCCGAACCGCGCCAATAGGCGCCTGCGCTTCGCATCAACTTAAAGGCAGGTATGTGCTTTGTTGAAGGAAGGTGCGGTCCGCGGCAGAGATCAAACCAGACTGGCTTGCCATCGCGCCCCAAGTTGTCGTAAATCGTTAGCTCGGCACCACCAACTTCAACGCTCGCCTCTTCACCCGCTGGACCTTTAAGCCCGATTAATTCGCATTTGTATGGCTCGTGCGCGAGTTCTTTGAGCGCATCAGCCTCTGTGGATACTCGACGCTTGAACCGCTGTCCCTCTTTAACGATTTTACGCATGGCACTT
>JBEGTC010000023.1:0-10760 GCA_041179565.1 Actinomycetota bacterium | reverse complement strand
ACCGCAAGAAATTTTGGAAGAGGCTACCTGGCTCGCCAACAATGGTGTGAGTGAGCTCTTCTTGGTCAGCGAGAACACAACTTCGTATGGAAAAGATTTGGGCGATCTCCGCTTGATGGAGAAGATTCTCAGCCAATTTACCGAGATTCCTGGTGTCGAAAGAGTGCGGTTGTCTTACCTTCAACCGGCAGAGGTTCGACCTTCACTTCTGCAGGCGATGATCGAGACAGAGAAAGTTGCACCATATTTCGATCTCTCCTTCCAGCATACGAGCGCCTCGGTCTTGCGGAGAATGCGTCGCTTCGGTGATTCCGAGAAATTCCTCCATCTTATTAATCAGATCAGAGCGCTATCGCCAGAGGCCGGCATCCGATCTAATTTCATAGTTGGCTTTCCAGGGGAGAGCGAAACAGACTTTGATGAGTTATCTACCTTTATCGCCTCAGCCAAGCTAGATGCGATTGGCGTATTTGGATATTCAGATGAAGATAACACTGAGGCGCTCGATCTCAGCGATAAAGTTGCTGATGAAGTCATTAAAGAGCGTGTAGAGACTTTATCGCGATTAGCCGATGAGATGGTCTCGGCGAGAGCTGCCGCTCGAATCGGTGAAACAGTCCGAGTGCTTATTGAAGATGCCGAACTCCAAGAGGGTCGCGCAGCACATCAAGGACCAGAGGTTGATGGAACAACATCCTTTATAGATACGGAATTTGAAGTTGGCCAATATGTCGATGCCGTTGTAGTCGATTCGATGGGCGCCGATCTAGTTGCGAGGCCGCTCTAAATGGCGCTAACAATTACGCCAAATTGGCTCACCGTTCTGCGTATTGCGCTGATTCCTAGCGGCGTTTGGGCGCTCTTCCACTCGCCTACGAACCTCTGGCAGTGCATCGCTTGGCTTATCTACTTCATCCTTGGCATGACCGATATTCTCGATGGCCATTGGGCACGTAAATCTAATCGAACAACAGCCCTAGGTGCCTTCCTTGATCCCGTCGCCGATAAAGCGCTCATTGGATCGGCGATGATCTCGTTATCTATTCTCGACCGATTTCCATGGTGGATCACCTTTATCATCCTATTTCGCGAGATTGGTATAACGGTATTTCGCTTACTTGTGATTCGCGATGGCGTAATTCCAGCGAGCAAGGGTGGAAAGATCAAGACCTTAACTCAGAACTTTGGAGTGGGTTTCTACATTCTGCCACTGCCAGAACTCCTTCATCCGCTTCGCGATTCACTGATGGCAATAGCTGTGGCGCTGACTATTTGGACCGGGATTGACTACATCGTGAAGTGGCGGGCTTCGAAGAGTTCGCATTAAGTTACTCACGAGTCATGCGTGAGCACTGAGAATCTCTGAAAAAAGTTTGGCATTTGTTACCCGAATAATCGGACAAAGTGCCTTTACTCGCGGTTTACTTTCCCCATCAGCGCGCTGTGCGTCGATAGAAGCGAGGGCCACTTGGGGCAGTCGGTAGTGACGGTAACGCTCAATCCCAGCATTGATCGTACGGTCGCCCTCCCCTTCCTCGAAGTCGGTGAGATCAATCGCGCCGCGCAGATCACGCTCCACCCAGGCGGCAAGGGCGTTAATGTCTCAAGAGCTGCTCGCGCATATGGCAGCGATACCCACGCACTCTTTATCGGTGGCAAGCTCGGCGAGGCATGGATGAGCGGAGAGCTCGATAAATCCGCTATCGCACATACAGTCATCTCGGTAGGAGATGCAATCCGTAGCAATATGACAATTGTTGAAGAGAGCGGACGCGTCACCAAGATTAATGAACCAGGGCCAACCCTTGGTCAAAGTGATATTGAGAAGGTCAAGAACGCGCTGGCCGCACTTCCGCTCGAGGGAAATTGGGTTGTCTTTGCTGGACGACTCAACCCAGGTCTCTCACCACAGACATATGCTGAATTGGCAACCTTCGCGAAGTCGCTCGGCGCCAAAGTTGCAGTCGATTCATCCGGCGAAGAATTCGCAGAAGCCGTAAAGGCAGCTGCAGTTGATTTGGTAAAGCCAAACCATCACGAGTTATCAGAACTTGTTGGTCGTACGTTAAAGACAATCGAAGATGTCATTGGCGCTGCTCGAGAAGTTATCGCCGGGGGAGTGGAGACAATCCTCTGCAGCATGGGTGCAGATGGCGCGCTACTGATCAACGCAGAAGGTGCAACTCACTGCGAACCAATTGAGAAAGTCACTGGAACTCCAGTTGGAGCTGGCGATATCTTGCTCGGCATCTTTATCGCAGCTGGCGGAGATGTCACAGCTCTTGAAAAAGCGATTGCTTGGTCAGCAGCTTCAGTTCCACTTCCTGGAACATCGATACCTTCTCCGGCACAAGCCGGAGCTGTAACCGTCCGCACTCGTGATGATTTTGATCGAGCTCGTGTATTAGTGGAGGCTTAAAGCAGATGTCAGTATTTAGCGAAGAGCTCATCGCTCTAGATTTGGTAGCAGTCGATAAGGTCGATGCCATTAAGCAGATGGCTGCCTTGGCAGTTGCCGCTGGTCGCGGTAGCGATGCCGATCAAATTGCCGCAGATGTTATTGCTCGAGATGAGATGGGTACGCCACAGATAGATGGAATCGCTATTCCACATGCGCGCAGCGCCGGAGTCTCCGATGCCGCAGTAGTCGTCGCCCGCACCTCAGGAGTTGTTTTCGACCCAGAGGAAGATCCAGCTGAAGTTCTCTTTATGATTTTGGTGCCAAATGAGGCAGGAGATCAACATATTGAGATTCTCTCGGGCCTTGCTCGCCGTTTGATGGATCCGGAATTTACTGCAGGACTTCGTTCTGCCGATTCAAAGTCAGCGCTCTTCCAATTACTAACAAGTGGAGATAACTAATGAAGTTCGTCGTCGTTACATCGTGCGCAACCGGCATCGCTCATACATTTATGGCCGCTGAGGCGTTAGATCGTGCTGGTAAGGCCAAGGGCCATGAGATGGTCATTGAAACTCAAGGAGCTGGCGGCTACAAGCCAACTCCAGCAGATGTCATCGCATCTGCCGACGCAATTATCTTCGCCAACGATGTCCGCATTCGAGATGAAGATCGTTTCGACGGTTGCAAGATTGTTAAGTCGATCCCAAAGGAAGCAATCAAGAACGCTGCCGGCTTGATCGAGCAGGCCGAGGCGTTAGCCGCCAACTAAGTTTCCATTGGGCTCAATAGCTTGCAAGATTGAGCACAGTGGGAAGTACAACTGAATAGGCAATACCCCCTCCGCAAGAGTTGTGGAGGCAATGAAAGAAAGGAACTTCCGTGAGTTCTGGTTCTAACATTCGTCGTTACCTAATGACCGGCGTCAGCTACATGATTCCGTTCGTTACCGCTGGCGGTATTCTTATCGCTCTTAGCTTCATGATCTCTGGCGACCCAGAAGGCTTCACAAGCCTCGGCGTTCAGAATGCTCTCGATGGTACAAATGCAGATGGCGCAGCTCTCGATGGCCGCGTCCGCATCGGTGCCTTCCTATTCGGACTTGCAATGGGCCCATGGCAGTTCTTGCTCCCAGCTCTTGCAGGTTACATCGCATACGCAATCGCAGACCGCCCAGGTATCGTTCCTGGCTTCGCTGCTGGTGCTGTTGCTGGCTCAATCGGCTCAGGCTTCCTCGGCGCAATGGTCGGTGGTCTTGTAGCAGGTTATGTAGCTAACTGGATCTCAACCTGGAATGTTCCAGCGGCAGTCCGTTCAATCATGCCAATCGTGGTGAATCCACTTCTCTCAGTCATCGTCACTCTCTCAGTGATGTACCTTGTAGTGAAGAACGTTGTTACACCTCTTAATGAGGGTGCAACTTCATGGCTCGAGGGCTTGGGCGAAGGTTCAGCAATCGTTCTCGGTATCGTCATCGGTTTGATGATGGCATTCGATATGGGCGGACCTGTTAATAAGGTTGCCTACACATTCGGTGTTGCAGGTCTTACAGCTGCAGGTACCGCAACAACTGGTGCTGGTCTCACACACATGGCTGCTGTTATGGCAGCTGGTATGACACCTCCACTTGGTCTCGCTCTTGCAACAGTAGTTCGCAAGTCACTCTTTACAGAGGCAGAGCGCGAGAACGGTAAGGCTGCTTGGGTTCTCGGTGCATCATTTATCACCGAAGGTGCGATTCCATTCGCAGCTGCTGACCCAGCACGCGTTATCCCATCAATCATGGTCGGTTCTGCTGTAACAGGTGGTCTCGTTGAGGCATTCGGCAACACACTCCGTGCTCCACACGGTGGTATTGCAGTATTGCCACTCATTGGTGGCGTCGGCACATACATCATCGCAATCCTTGTCGGTACAGTTGTTACAGCTGCAGCCGTCATCGTTGCGAAGGGTATCGGCGCAAAGGCAAACGCATAACTCGTAAGTAACTAAGGCGACGGCCTCGGGAGATCACTCTCGGGGCCGTCGTTTTTTATCTTTGCAGGTTTTTTCAGTAGAGTAGCGCTATTCATCACGTTGGGAGATTGAGATGCCGAGCCAGATTGTTGCCGTAGCTAGCAAGGTGGGACTACATGCTCGTCCCGCTGCAATTCTCGTAAAAGAGGCTTCAGCATCGGGGGTAAAGGTAACTATCGGCCGACCAGGTGAGAAAGCTGTTAATGCGGCATCACTTCTCTCAGTCCTCGCCCTTGGTGTTAAGAACGGTGACTCGATTGAAGTCACTGTGGCAGAAGGCGATAACGCTGATGCTGTTCTCGCCGCTATCGTCGAGATTATCGCTACAGATCACGACGAGTAATTCGCAATGTCGTATTCAGGAATCGGCGTATCGCCAGGCGTTGTTGTCGGCCAGGTGCGACGAATAATCGCCACCAAAGTTTCTGGCCCGGTTCCAGCTGATATCGATCAAGTTTTAGCAGCGCTCAACTCGGTTGCTGAAGATCTCGAGCAGAGCGCAGAGACGATTGACCTTGAAGTTGCAAAAGAAGTTCTCGGTGCGCAGGCGATGATGGCGCGAGATCCCTCGGTAATTGAGGTACTTGAGGCAGCTATCTCCGAAGGCGTCGCCTTCGATGTTCGCCCAATAATCGATGAAGCATTTGGTGGCTTTAAAGAACAGTTGCTCGCTCTCGGTGGTTACTTTGCTGAGCGAGTAAGTGATATCGATGAGATTGCTACCCGATTAATCAATAAATTGGCCGGTATTGAGAGCCAGGGGCTCAATCTCACCGCTCCAACAATTGTTGTTGCCGAAGATCTCACGCCAGCCGATACAGCAGCGCTCAATTTAAAGTTTGCACTAGCTCTGGTCTGTTCGCATGGTGGGGCGACCAGCCACACAGCAATCGTTGCACGTGGCCTTGGTATCCCTGCAATTGTCGGCTGCCACGGTGTTATGGAGATTGGCGATGGCACCGAGGTCTTGGTCGATGGTCGAGCTGGCGAGGTAATTCTCGATGCAACTCCTGAGGTTATTGCTGAGCGAAGTGAGAGAGAGGCAGCTCTTAAAGCTCGCGCAGCATCGGTCACTGGACCTGGTCGCTTAAGCGATGGAACTCCGGTTCAACTTCTCGGTAATGCCGGCACAGTTGAAGATGTACGCGCCGCAGCAGCGGTTGGCGCAGAGGGCATCGGCCTCTTTCGCACTGAACTTCTCTTCTTAGATTCGCAGGTCGAACCAACCGTTGCTGAGCAGGTAAAGCTCTATTCTGATGTCTTTGCCGTCATGGCTGGAAAGAAAGTTGTTATTCGTACTCTCGATGCCGGTAGCGATAAGCCAGTGCCGTATATCAATGCAATTCATGAAGAGAATCCCGCCCTTGGTGTTCGCGGTTGGCGACTCACACGTACTAGCGATGGCGTCCTTAATCGCCAGTTAGAAGCGTTGGCCGAGGCCGCCTCGACCAGCGATGTTGATCTCTGGGTAATGGCGCCGATGATTAATACTCCAGATGAAGCTAAGGACTTTGCTGATCGAGTACGCGCACTCGGTATGAAAGTTCCAGGCGTAATGATTGAAACTCCGGCAGCAGCACTCCATGCCGACCGAGTTCTCGCCGAAGTTGAATTCGGATCATTTGGAACCAACGACTTAACTCAATATGTGATGGCTTCAGATCGCATGGATTCACGTCTTTCAGATATGACAACTGCCTGGCATCCGGCGGTCCTTCGCGCAATCTCAATCGCCGCCGCTGAAGCACAGAAGATTGGCAAACCGGTTGGCGTCTGTGGTGAGGCAGCGGCAAACTCTCTCCTGGCAGCTGTCTTAGTCGGACTCGGCGTCTCATCACTGTCGATGGCGCCAAGCGCACTAGCTGAGGTTCGCGGCTTCTTAGCGACTGTTGATTTAGATGCATGTCAGCGAGCAGCTAAGGCGGCGCTCGGTGCGCGAAGCGCCAAGGATGGCGAGAACCTTGCACGCGAAATTCTCGAGAGCTAATTCCATCTAGTGGCCAACCCGTTAGACGAGTAGATTTCAACCATGCCAATTCGTGCCCATGCAAATACGGTTGTTGCCTACCTGGAAGATCGCCATGAGACCGTCTCGGTTGCAGAGTCGGTTACAGCTGGCGGACTTGGCCACGCCCTTACCTACACTCCGGGCGCATCGAAAGTTTTCCTCGGCGGAATCATCGCCTATACAAATTCGGTGAAAGAGAATTTCCTCGCAATCGATCCTGCACTTATTGCCGCCCATACCGTTGTCAGCGAGGAAGTTGCCAATGCGATGGCCGATGCTGTGCGTGAGAAGTTCGGTACTACTTGGGGGATTGCAACAACCGGAATTGCGGGCCCTGGTGATTACGAGGGCATTCCCGAAGGGACTGTCTGGGTCGCTATCCGTGGCCCGATAAACCAGAGTATCCAATTGCAGCTCGATAGCGGGCGAGAAGCCATTCGAACCGGCGCTATATCCAGCGCGATTGGCACCTTTGCCCGTATCCTTAGCTATCGCACTACGTGATGTCCGGCAACGATCGAGGGAGGGTTGAACGATGATTTTGCTACGCGAATCAGTCGGCCAAGCTCTCCGTCGCGCCCGTACCGAACAGTCCCGCACCCTTCGGGATGTTGCACGCGCAGCTCGCGTCTCTCTCGGTTATCTCTCAGAGGTTGAACGCGGACAGAAAGAGGCATCATCAGAGCTGCTCAACTCCATCTGCGAGGCGCTCGGCATGACCTTGGGTGCGTTGATGAGTGAGGTAACCCTTGAGATTACCTCGACTGAGACAGCAAAGCTCGTTGTTGTCGATGCAGCCTAAATATTCACTTCAAAGTGGAGTTCATCGCCGCACTGAGGCGGCAATCCTCGAAGGAACAAAAGAGCTAATCTCTCGTAAAGGTATCTCTGGAATTTCGATGATTGAGATCGCAGATCACTCCGAAGTCTCACGTGCCACTCTCTACAACCACTTCCGCGATAAAGATGCGGTCTTAGCCGCGCTGGTCTCATCCGAGGTAGCTCGCTTAGCAGAGCTTGCAACAACTGCTGGCACCCCGGCCGATGCCCTTGAATCGCTCTCAATCTCTATCTCATCTGATCCAGCTCTGGCGGCGATGCGTAAATATGATGCCGATATTCTGGTCGCAGCGATGACCAATACCTCGAGTGAGCATTACCTAACGATTGCTCAGATTATATTCGGCGCTACGCAATCAAAGGCTGGCACCGGTATTGCGATGCGCTGGCTCTTAGGTCAAGCGCTCCAGCCAATCACGCCAGAGCAATCACGCGAACAGGCGGCGCATCTAGCAACCGATACTCTCTTCTAACTTCTCAATCGATGAGAATCTCTGATCTGCGCGAACGATTACTGCTCTCCTTTGGTGAAGAGTGGGCGCCCTCAGTCTCACAGGATATTGCGATTAGCGAGCTAGGAAGTAAGACAGTCAATGAAGCGCTCAAAGATGGTATTGAGGCTGATGTAATTTGGCGAGCAGTCTGCAAGCAATGTCCGCTCGAAACCGCTAAACAGCGATAACTTCCAATACCCATGGAGCTACGCCGTCGCTAGGCGTCAGCGCACAGGGATACTTCTCCGAGACGATGGCATAGAGATCCTCGGGAGTCTTCGCCATCGAACGTGATTGCAGTAGCCATCGCGTAATCTCGCCCCGCGTCTTCTTCGACATATGGGTCACGACGGTACGGACGCCATCGACCACTGTTGAGACCTTGATCTCCACTGTGATCTCAGCCGGCGCGCGCCAGACTGTCTTATAGGTCGATGATCGACAATCGATAATGAGCGGAGTCTTTATACCGGCTAGCGCCTGGTCGACGATTGGCGCCATCGCCTTGTTATCGATCTTCGCCTTGTAGCTCTCAATCTTTGTACCAGGGCGCACCAGTCCGTACTTGGCGCTCACTATTGCGATTGCGCTCTCACCGCGCTTCTTGGCTGCTGGGGAGAGGCTCTGCCAATCCAAGGCCTGGTAGAGGACTCCGCTATAGACGTGGATCGCGGCGCTGGGATGGGTGGTCTCAACCTTCTTCTCTGAGGGAGGAAGGAGGATCAACATGGGCGTGAGTATGGCCCACCGACTTGTCAGGGGTGGCGGTTAATCTCTCCAGCGTGTCTAAATCGGGTTAGAGTGGTATTCGAACAGATGTTCGACTACCCTTTAGCCATTGCTCCAATGCGGAGTAATGCACAACCAGAGCGGACTCGAACCCTCCGCCCACAGCGTCTCTATAACGCGAAGGGCCGTCGTCGATGAATTCCGTACCTTCTGGGCCACCAAACGGTGGGGGATAAGCCCTCAACGTTCGATTAAAAGGAGAAATGCTCATGGCAGCTGAGAAGCCAAATAAAGCCGATGAAAAAGCAACATCCGATCGCCATAAGGCGCTCGACACCGCGCTCGCCCAGATCGAACGTCAGTTTGGTAAGGGTGCAGTTATCAAGATGTCAGATAAGCAAGCCCAAGTTATCGAGGTAATCCCAACTGGATCAGTCGCTCTCGACATGGCGCTCGGCATCGGCGGCCTTCCACGTGGCCGAATCGTAGAGATCTACGGACCAGAATCTTCCGGTAAGACAACGCTTACCCTCCATGCAATCGCATCGGCACAGAAGAACGGTGGCATCTGCGCCTTTATCGATGCTGAGCATGCATTCGATGCTGAGTATGCAAAGAAGCTCGGTGTCGATATCGATGCACTTCTCGTCTCACAGCCAGATACCGGCGAGCAGGCCCTTGAGATCATGGATATGTTGGTTCGCTCTGGCGCGCTCGATCTCGTAGTCGTCGACTCAGTTGCAGCGCTCGTTCCTCGCGCTGAGATCGAGGGTGAGATGGGCGATTCACATATGGGTCTTCAGGCGCGTTTGATGTCTCAGGCGCTCCGCAAGATCACCGGTGCGCTCCACCAATCAAAGACAACAGCGATCTTTATCAACCAGCTGCGCGACAAGATCGGCGTCTTCTTTGGATCCCCTGAGACAACGACCGGTGGAAAGGCGCTCAAGTTCTACGCATCTGTTCGCCTAGATATCCGTCGTATCGAAACTTTGAAAGATGGACAAGAGTCTGTCGGTAACCGTACCCGCGTCAAGGTGGTCAAGAACAAGATGGCGCCACCATTTAAGCAGGCAGAGTTCGACATCATCTACGGAACCGGTATCTCACGTGAAGGATCGCTCCTCGATATGGGCGTTGATCTCGGCATCGTGAAGAAGTCAGGCGCTTGGTACACCTATGAAGGTGATCAACTCGGTCAGGGTAAGGAGAATTCACGTAACTTCCTCCTCGACAACCCAGATCTCGCCAACGATATCGAGTCGAAGATTCGCGCCAGCTTCGTTCCAGTCGAGGTCGATGCAGCGCTCATCGCTGAGATCGATGAAGCTACTGCAGAGGTTGATTTCTAATTTCTCTCCAGTACGCAAAGGTTGAGAGAGGCGAGGGCTCAGACCCTTACGAAGTAGCTTATGCGATAGCGCTCAATGCGCTCGTTGCTAGAGCAAAAAGTAAGGGCGAGCTCCTCGCTCATCTCAAGACCCGGGGCGTTGAAGATCAGGTTGCAGCGGCGACTATCTTCCGGCTTCAAGAGGCTGGCCTCGTTAATGATCAAGAGTTCGCACTTGCTTGGGCTACATCGCGCCATAACCATAAGAAGATCTCAAAGCGGGTAATCGCAACGGAGCTACGGCAGAAGGGCGTTACGCAAGAAGAGATCAACCACGCCCTTGATTCCATCGATGACGATGCCGAGTACCAATCTGCCTTTCAACTCGCAATGAAGAAGTACTCAACGATGTCGCGGCTAGAGCCAGAGGTGCAGATTCGACGAATCCAATCGCTGCTACAGCGAAAAGGTTTTGGCTTTCCAATTATCGCTCGCGTAATCCGCGAACTTGGAATCGGAAGCGATCTCTCGGATATTTAGCGGCGATTGCTTCGCTGGTAGATAAAGAGGCCCTGGAGCGTTGTTGAACTTGGTAGAAATGAACTATCTGAAGGGTTGAGGGCAACGCTCAGCGAAACCCATCCGCGGGTGGCGGGTTTATATGAACAGCTCTTCGCCAGCGCGGTAACTGATGTGACTAGGAGGCTCTTGCAGCCAGGGATAATCTTTCCGTTGGCTTTAAAGGTAACCCTGCCAGCGACGTTTGTAGTAACGGTAAGTACTTTTTCTTGCCGAAAGTAGAGCGCACCAGGTGCCAACTCCATCGAGGTTGTCGAGCTGCCGATTGCGATATCGATACTCCGCTCAAGTGAAGATTCGACTATGTAATTGATATCGGTCGCCTTGGTGGCGATAACTTTGCAACTTCCATATGAGGTGGAGGTA
>JBEGTC010000022.1:0-11420 GCA_041179565.1 Actinomycetota bacterium | reverse complement strand
GCATGCACTCCCCATTGGCGCTTTAACCCTTCAAGTCCGCGCGCTAAATCAACGACCCGCTTCGAATCGACATCGCTCTCATAGAGCTGTCGGAACTCGCCGGCCTCGCCATAGCGTGGATCTTTTGCATCAAATACTCCGCCCAAGGTGATGTCTTTGCCCATCACAGATGGTGGCAGCGCTTTGGTGAGCTTCTCTCCTACTGCGTACGGATAACCGAGAACACGAGTTGAATCCTTAAGTGCTTGCTTTGATTTGATGGTGCCGTAGGTAATGATCTGTGCGACTCGATCTTCACCATACTTCTCCGTTGCATAACGAATCATCTCGGAGCGACGACGTTCGTCGAAGTCAAGATCGATATCGGGCATCGAGATACGTTCTGGGTTAAGGAATCGCTCAAAGAGCAGACCGTGCTCAATTGGATCGAGGCCGGTGATTCCAAGTGCGTAGGCAACGAGCGAGCCTGCCGCAGAGCCACGACCTGGGCCAACTCGGATTCCAACTTTCTTTGCATGACTTACTAGGTCAGCGACAACGAGGAAGTAACCCGGAAATCCCATCGTGATCATCACGCCGAGTTCGTAATCCAATCTCGCCGAATGCTCTGGAGTAAGGCGATCACCGAGTTTCTCGGCCAAACCTCTGGTTGCTTCTGCACGGAGCCATGAATCTTCAGTCTCGCCCTTTGGAACATCGAAGCGCGGCATAAGGTTCTCGCCTTCGCGCAGCGTTACATTGCACCGTTCGGCGATAAGTAGCGTGTTGTCGCACGCTTCCGGCATATCTTTAAATAGCTCACGCATCTGAGCTGCGGTCTTTACGTAGAACTCGGAGTTATCAAACTTGAAGCGCTTTGGGTCGGCGAGAGTTGAACCTGATTGGACGCAGAGAAGTGCAGCATGAGCGTCGGCATCACCATGATAGGTGTAGTGGAGATCGTTGGTAGCGAGAAGAGGCAACTTTAATTCTCTACCCAACTTAAGTAGATCTGCCTTAACTCGATTCTCGATATCAATATCGTGATCCATCAGCTCAAGGTAGAAGTTATTTGCGCCGAAGATATCGCGATAATCGCTAGCTGCGCGGAGCGCCTCCTTATATTTGCCCATACGAAGGCGAGTTTGAATCTCGCCTCCCGGACACCCGGTAGTTGCAATCAATCCATCTGCATACTTAGAGAGAAGTTCGCGATCCATTCGGGGCTTGTAGTAATAACCCTCTAGGGAGGCAAGTGACGATAACTTAAAGAGGTTAGCTAGACCGTGATTATTCTCAGCCAGGATCGTCATGTGGGTATATGCGCCACCACCAGAGACATCATCTTCACCACCATCGCCCCATTGAATTCGCTTCTTCTCAAAGCGAGATTCAGGTGCGACATAAGCTTCGATACCGATAATTGGCTTTACACCAGCTTTTGTTGCCTGCTTATAGAAATCAAATGCTCCGAAGACATTTCCATGATCGGTCATCGCAATCGCTGGCATCTCTTGTCGTGCTACCTCTTTGACGAGATCGCCGACGCGCGCCGCACCATCGAGCATCGAGTACTCCGTGTGTACATGGAGATGTACAAAAGAGTCTTTCGTCGATGCCCGTGAAGCTGAAAAATCTTCAGATGACATAGTGGCGCAAGAGTATCCCCTTACGGCAGAACTGCGTCAGAAAGCAACGCCAGCGAACCCTGAAGGTCAGGTGGATATGGAGCGCTCAGAGTGAGCTGCTCGCCACTGACTGGATGGTTGAATCTCAGCTCTAAAGCGTGGAGCCATGGACGTCGCATCGCCAACGACTTCCCCAGTACTGGATCTGCGCCGTAAGTAGTATCACCGACCAATGGGTGGCCGAGCGCCGAGAAGTGCACACGAATTTGATGGGTGCGACCAGTTTCGAGTTCAACTTTAACCATGGAGACAGAGCGGTAGTACTCAATTACTTGATAGTGAGTGATGCTCTCTTTGCCATCTGCAACAACTGCAAAGCGGTGGTCTTGAGTTGGATGACGATCGATTGGCGCATCGATAGTTCCTTCTGCCGGATCCATATGTCCTTGAACGAGAGCGTGATATGTCTTTTCGACTTGATGGTCGCGAAACATCTCTTTAAGTTTAAGGTAGGCGCGATCTGTCTTTGCCACAATCATGAGCCCGCTCGTTCCGGCATCTAAACGATGCACAATGCCAGCTCGCTCTGCTGGACCGCTCGTTGAGATTGTGTAACCAGCGGCAAGAAGCGCACCAATGACGGTGGGACCAGTCCAACCAGGTGCTGGATGAGCCGCACAACCAACCGGCTTGTCGATGACCACAATCTCGTCATCGTTATAGACAACAGTTAAACCTTCGAGTGGAGTAAGTGGGATTGGGTCGGCGCTTACCTGGGCGGGCATCAGAACATCAAGCATCTGTCCAGCAACAACTCGCTCTGATTTAGAGAGCGCTCTACCATCGCTTCGAATCTCGCCCTCTTCTAGAAGTTTCACGATTGCAGTCCGTGACAGCCCCAAGACGCGAGTAAGTGCGCTATCGATACGTTCGCCGGCAACGCCCTCTGGAACAATCAGAGTGCGGGCTTCGCGGTTGCTCTCGTTATTCATCTGCTCCCGGCTTGTTATCTCGCCCAAAGTTGGCAGTGGGTGTGATGTTGAGTGTTGTTAGAAGGATAGCGATTCCTGCCGCAACCACAATCGAAGAATCAGCGACGTTAAAGATTGGCCACTTCGGGAGCTCGATCCAATCGATCACATGGCCATAGAGAAAACCGGGCGCTCGAAATATGCGATCGGTGAGATTTCCGAGCACTCCCCCGAGGACTAGGCCGGCGACGACCGCCCACCATGGATGGGTAATGCGAGCGGCATAGCGAGCGATAAAGATAACTACGGCTATGGAGATTGAGGTAAATACGATGGTGAAACCGGTAGCCAAACTGAAAGCTGCACCTGGGTTCTTGAAGAGAGTCAATTGCAGGAAGGAGCCGAGGATCTTTCGTGGCGTAGCCGAGAGATTTGCAAGCGCCCAATTCTTGGTAAAGAAATCAATGGCCCAAATAACGAGCGCAAGCGAGAAGAGGCGCGGAACGAGTGGATTCCGGCGCACTTTAGCGCCGCTCTTCCTTCTGCTTGCAGATCATGCAGAGAGTCGCGCGTGGAAATACCTGTAAGCGAGCCTTGCCGATTGGTGAGCCACAAACTTCGCAGCTTCCATAAGTTTTATTATCGATACGAGCAAGTGCTCGCTCTGTCTGGAGAACCATGTCGCGAGCGTTGATAACAAGTGACATCTCATGTTCGCGTTCAAATGTCTTGGTTCCTGAATCTGCTTGATCATCGCCTGCGCCATCGCCGGCATCAGCGATTAACTCATCCATCTCCGCTTCGACAGTTGCAAGCTCTGCCTGGAGGCGGATTAAATCTTTTGCAAGTTCGGTGCGGATCGCTTTTAACTCTGCCGCCGACCATGCAGCTTCGCCAGCATCGGCAGTAACTGGAGTTGGTGCCGCCTTGAGTGGCTTGAGCGGTGCAACTTTCTTTCCACTCTTAACTGGACGTGGCGGTGGTGGCATTACTAAGCGACGTTCTTCAACGACCGGCGCTGCGGTTGGCGCAACAACGGTTGCAACTGAAACTGTCTGCGACTTCTCATCTACAGTGAGCGTTGTCTTTCCAACCTTGGATGGGAAGGGACGTGACGGGCTCTTCTTAACTTCGGTGACCTTCTTTGGCGCAGCAGCTTTCTTCGCTGGCGCCTTTTTGGCAACTGCCTTCTTAACCGGCGCCTTCTTTGCTGGCGCCTTCTTGGCAACTTTCTTTGCAGCAACCTTCTTCGCTGGCGCCTTCTTGGCAGGGGCCTTCTTGGCCACCGCCTTCTTCGCAGGCGCCGCCTTCTTCAAGAGCTTCTGAGCGATCTTCTTTGCTGACACGCCGCGCACCTTATGCCTATTTACCCCTCCTCGCCAACTGCGCCACGCATAAACGAGTGTGAGAGCCTGGCGATGGTTTAGACTTTCGCCACGAATTGCACGCTGATGGCGTTGAAGAGGCGATCACCTCTGAGCCAGCTGGAAGAGACCCCTTCTTGGGGAGGTAGAACCGGCCGTGTGATGAATTGAAAGTGGTGCGCTCCTTGGAGCGTGCAAGGCGGGTGGTACCGCGAGCCGAAAGCGCTCGTCCCTCCATGGTGATAGATGACATGGAGTGGAAGTTATGACCGATAAGAAGAGCTTTAACGCAATCGCCCCGCAGATTGATCTACCTGCGATGGAGCGCTCCATCCTCTCATTTTGGCAAGAGCAAAAGATATTTGAGGCGAGCTTAGCTGCCCGAGCGCAAGGCGAACCATGGACTTTCTATGAAGGCCCACCAACTGCTAACGGAATGCCTGGCACACACCACATCGAAGCCCGAGTCTTTAAAGATGTATTCCCTCGTTATCAGACAATGAAGGGACGCTATGTCTCGCGCAAGGCTGGTTGGGATTGCCACGGTCTGCCAGTTGAGATTGCAGTCGAGAAGGAACTTGGTTTCTCCGGCAAAGGAGATATCGAGAAATTTGGTATCGCAGAATTTAACGACAAGTGTCGCACTTCCGTGACTCGACATGTTGATGCATTTACCAAGATGACTGAGCGGATGGGCTTTTGGGTTGATTTCGATAAGGCCTATTGGACTATGGCACCGGAATACGTAGAGAGCGTCTGGTGGTCTCTCTCAGAAATTTGGAAGAAGGGGCTACTAGTTCAAGATCATCGAGTTGCTCCCTACTGCCCTCGATGTGGAACAGGTCTATCTGATCACGAATTAGCCCAGGGTTATGAAACTGTCGTTGACCCATCGGTCTATGTTCGCTTCCCGATTACTAGCGGCGAACTTGCACAGCTCAACGCTTCGCTCTTGGTTTGGACAACAACTCCATGGACGCTCGTCTCAAATACTGCAGTTGCAGCACATCCAGATGTTGATTATGTTGCAGTTCGCGCGACCGTCGAAGATAGCTCAGAGGTCTTAGTAGTCGCAGAACCGTTATTAAGCGCAGTTGCCGGCGAACATGAAATTCTCCGTCGATTTAAAGGTGCAGATCTCGAGCGCGTTACCTACAAGCGCCCATTTGATTTCATCGAGATCCCTGATGCGCACTATGTAGTCCTTGCAACATATGTCACTACCGAAGATGGTTCAGGTCTAGTCCATCAAGCACCTGCATTCGGTGCCGATGACCTACAGGTCTGCCGTGCATATGGATTGCCGAT
Source organism: Actinomycetota bacterium (assembly GCA_041179565.1). Classification (GTDB taxonomy): domain Bacteria; phylum Actinomycetota; class Actinomycetes; order Nanopelagicales; family Nanopelagicaceae; genus Planktophila. Next base: position 6,170 of record JBEGTC010000022.1, on the reverse strand, counting down.
CGTGAACCCGGTGGCTGCCGATGGCCACTTTCTTGCAGATGTTCCAGTTGTAGGTGGACTCTTCTTTAAGGATGCAGATAAACCGCTAGTAAAGGAGCTCAAGGTAAACGGCTCGCTCTACAAGAATCAGCCATATGAGCACTCATACCCTCACTGCTGGCGATGTCACACCGCTCTTATTTATTACGCACAACCATCATGGTATATCCGTACAACCTCTATCAAAGATGCGCTTCTGCGTGAAAATGAGAAGACGAATTGGTACCCAGAGACCATCAAGACCGGACGTTACGGTGATTGGCTCACCAATAACATTGACTGGGCGCTCTCTCGTAATCGCTATTGGGGCACACCGCTTCCAATCTGGCGCTGTGAAAATAAGCATGAGCTCTGCATCTCATCTCTCAAAGAGCTCGGCGAGCTCGCGGGGCAAGAGCTATCAACCCTAGATCCGCACCGTCCGTTCGTCGATGACATTACATTTAATTGTGCCGAGTGTTCGGCGACTATGACGCGAGTTCCTGAAGTTATCGATTGTTGGTACGACTCAGGTTCGATGCCATTTGCTCAGTGGGGCTACCCACATAAAGAAGGGTCGGTCGAAAAGTTTAAAGCCGCCTACCCGGCTGACTTTATCTGTGAAGCAATTGACCAGACACGTGGCTGGTTCTACACCCTCATGACTATTGGAACACTCGTCTTCGATCAGAGCTCATACGAGAACGTACTCTGCCTCGGCCATATCCTCGATAAAGATGGTCGGAAGATGAGTAAGCACTTGGGCAATGTGCTCGAACCGATGGCGCTGATGGATCAGCACGGCGCGGATGCAGTCCGCTGGTACATGCTCGCCGCCGGCTCGCCTTGGGCTTCTCGACGAGTTGGCCATGAAGCTATCTCAGATGTTATCCGCAAGACGCTCCTAACTTATTGGAACACAATCTCATTCCATGCCCTCTATGCAAAGGCCTCTAATTTCACTTTGGATCAGAGCCCAGCGGTATCTGAGCGTTCAACGATGGATAAGTGGATTTTGAGCGAACTCAACTCGCTCGTACTAGAAGTTGATAAAGCCTATAGCGAGTTCGATTCGCAGAGCGCTGGAAAAGTTCTAGCCACCTTTATCGATGATCTCTCTAATTGGTATGTGCGGCGCTCACGCCGTCGTTTCTGGGATGGTGATCTTGCCGCCCTTGCGACGCTTCACGAATGTCTGGAGAAGCTGACACAACTCCTCGCACCAATGGTTCCCTTTATCACCGAGCAGACTTGGCAGGAGTTGATTCGAGTTGCAAACCCAGCTGCAGCAATCTCAGTACATCTCACTGACTTCCCAACTGCAGATGTCGCACTTATCAACCCTGAACTCAATAAGCAGGTTGCAATGACACGAAGAGTTGTCGAACTAGGTCGAGCTGCTCGCGCCGAATCTGCAATTAAAATCCGCCAACCGTTACAGCGTGCGCTTATCTCAGCCCAAGGTTGGTCTGCGCTACCAGGTGAGATGAAAGAACAGATCTCAGACGAACTCAACGTTTTAGATCTGGCAGATATTGCCGATGCAGATGGTGATCTCGTTGATGTCTCAATTAAGGCCAACTTCAAATCCCTTGGGGCTAAGTACGGTAAGTCAGTTCAAGAGGTTGCAAAGTTGATCGCTGGCGCTGATGCCGTTGCCCTGGTGAAGACTCTCCGCAGCGAAGCCAGCACCGCTATCGGTGAGTATCAAATAACGCTCGATGATCTAGTCGTCACGGAGGTTCCAAAGAGCGGTTGGATGGTCTCAAGCCATGATGGCGAGAGCGTTGCCCTCGATCTTGAGCTCACGCCAGAGCTCATCGCCGCCGGAAATCTCCGCGAGGTAATTAGAGCAATTCAAGAGCGTCGAAAGAGCGATGGCTTTGATATCTCAGATCGAATCTCGATTCGATGGAACTGCGCGCCCGAGCACAGCGCCACCATCGAGAACGGTGTTGCACATATATCCGAAGAGGTACTTGCTACCGCAATGGTGCGCGATGGAAACCTTGCGCCGAGCGATGCTGAACTTGGATTGGTATTTGAGCTAACTAGAAATTAATAAACTGTCGCACCACAGCTTGCGCAAAGCTAATTGCAAGGAGCAAGACGATAAATGAAAGGTCGAGCGCTACCCCACCGAGACGAAGCGGTGGGATAAAGCGACGAACAAATGCCATTGGTCGCTCTGTGATGGTGTAGATAAGCTCGAAGAACCCAATCAAGATGACATTCGGCTGCCAAGAGCGGGCGAACATTCGAACATAATCGATGATGATGCGGATAAAGAGCGCAATTTTAAAGAGCGACAGAAGCTGCAGAATCGTATTGCGAAGAAACATTATGAAGGTCAGCTCTGGTTGTAGAAAGCGGCCTGTGCAGCAGATCGATCTTCGTTGCTGACATTGACATTTGCTGGTGAGAGAAGGAAGACCTTAAGGCTGATTCGCTCGATGCGCCCATGGAGGCCAAAGACCAACCCTGATGCAAAATCAACTAGGCGCTTGCGCTCACTCTCTTCCATATCATCGAGGTTAATGATGACGGGATTGCCTTCACGGTAGAACTCGCCAACTTTGCGCGCCTCTGAATATGAACGTGGCTGAAGAGTGATGATGTTGTAGGAAGAGCTCTCTTCGATCAGAGGAGCTTCGACAACCAAATCGTGGCTACGGCCGACAACTGTGACTCCAGTGCGATCCGGTGTGCGAGGAGTAATTGCACGAGGCTCAACCTTCTTTGCTGCGGGAGCCTCATTTACCTGGTGATCATCCTCGGTATCTACTAGACCAAGGAAACCCATCATCTTATTAAGTGCAGACATGGTTAAAGGTTACTGGTCATAGCTGCGTGCGCCGAGGATTTTGCTACCCACCCGAATATGTGTCGCGCCGTGCTCTAGGGCAACCATGTAGTCGCCACTCATTCCGGCGGAGAGATATGGGGAGTCTGGAAATTCACTCTTAAATCTGAGGTGGGTAGCCGAGATCTCTTGAAACGCCTCGCCCGGCGCCATGCTTACCGGCGGAACACACATAATTCCCTGGAGCGATAATCGGGAGTACTGAGATACGACAGCTGCAACTGTAAATAGCTCTTCTTCAATCAGTCCCCCTCTGCGTGGGTCCCCATCGAGTGAAAGCTGAAGGAAGGCTTTAACTTCTCCCCCACTTTCGACGAGGGCTCTTTCAATCTTCTCGCAGTGGCGAAGGTCATCGAGGGAGTGAATCCATTGTGCCCAAGAGAGAATCTCTCTTATCTTCTTGCTTTGGATCTCTCCCTGGTAATGCCACTGCCCGGAAACTTCGACAGATTTAGCCGACCCTTCGCCACTTCGATTTTCACCGAAATTCGTTAGCCCCAGATCCCGCAAGATTGCAACATCCGATACCGGATAGGTCTTGGTTACCGCAATTAAGGTAGGCGAGTACGCGGCAATCTCGCCCTGAATTGCGGCTACTCTCTCCGCCAGCTCTTCTCTACGGGTACTCAAAGTGAGATGACTCCAACTTGTCTTCCGGTAACACCATCTCGTCGATATGAGAAGTACTTATCGCCTTCGAAGGTGCACTCAAACTGATCGACGATCTCTACCCCCTCTTCTAGCAATACCTGCATTAGGGCGGCGGGAAGATCGAGAGCTTGCGTTCCCGACTTTGTACGCGATTGTGCTGTTGGATGGCTCGCGATTACCTCGTTATAGATTCCTTCTGAAACTTCGTAGCAAGTGCCGCAGATTGATGGCCCCACAATCCCAGAAATTTTCGATGCTCCCATTTCGCGCATCACTTGCAGAGTATTGCGAGTGATCTCATTAACCAGACCTCGCCGCCCCACATGTACCGCAGCAACTGACTCTTTGGAGGTGAGAAGTAGCGGAATGCAATCTGCCACCATTACCGCCAGCGTTACGCCGGGAATTCCAGTAACCAGCGCATCTGCTGTCGGCGCTTCATCAGTAACTACCTCAATAACTGCAATGCGATCGCCATGAACTTGATTCATGTATTGAATAGGGCCGACTTCGTCAGAAAGGATTCGTCGGTTTTCGAGCACCAGATCTAGTTCATCCCCTACATGGGTGCCTAGATTGAGAGACGCAAACGCACCGTGGCTTACGCCTCCGGTGCGATTGGTAAAGCGAGAAGTCATGACAACTTCACAAATTACTTCATAAAGTCTGGCACATCAATCTCATCTTCAGAGACCAACTCTTCGAAGGTGATTCGCTTGCGAGGCGCTGATGCATCCAAATCAAGTGCTACTGAGAGTGGGTCATTTGCAGGAATTGGATCAGCATTACCTGAGAGGGTCGCCGCATTGATCGTTGGCATATCAACCTTCTTTGGCTCACCACCTGCAAAGCCAGCAGCAATAACGGTAATTCGGACCTCGTCACCAAGTGCGTCATCGATAGTGGTTCCGAAGATGATTCGAGCATCAGGGTGTGCTGCTGCCTGAACTAGCTCGCATGCCTCGTTAATCTCAAAGAGACCAAGGTCCGAACCGCCAGCTACTGATAACAAGACGCCCATAGCGCCATCGATTGATGCCTCAAGCAATGGGCTTGAGATTGCAAGTTCGGCAGCACGCGCAGCGCGATTCTCGCCTCGAGCTGAACCGATTCCCATCAAGGCAGAACCGGCATCAGTCATCACTGTCTTCACATCTGCGAAGTCGAGGTTGATGAGGCCAGGTTGTGTGATGATCTCAGTGATTCCCTGAACGCCGGAAAGAAGAACTTGATCTGCACTCTTAAATGCATCCATCGCAGTGATATTGCGATCTGAGATTGCAAGGAGTCGGTCATTCGGAATAACAATTAGCGTATCGACATGCTCGCGTAGCGCTTCAATCCCTTCTTCGGCTTGGCGAGTACGAATCTTTCCTTCAAATGAGAATGGGCGTGTGACAACACCGATTGTGAGCGCACCAAGATCGCGCGCGATTTTTGCAACGATTGGTGCGCCACCGGTTCCGGTGCCGCCACCTTCGCCAGCTGTCACAAAGACCATATCCGCACCGCGGAGAATTTCTTCAATCTCTTCTGTGTGATCAATCGCAGCTTGGCGACCTTTCTCAGGTGCAGCTCCAGCTCCAAGGCCTTTAGTTGAAGCACGACCGATATCGAGCTTTACATCTGCATCACTCATCAAGAGATGTTGCGCATCGGTGTTGATTGCGATGAACTCAACTCCTTTGAGCCCAACTTCAATCATGCGATTGATTGCATTAACTCCGCCGCCGCCGATTCCGACAACCTTGATAACGGCGAGATAATTCTGTGGTGCAGCCACCTGAAGCCTCCTTAAGAACTGTAAACCCCCGCTTGAGAGTTACATTTCTATTCACTTTGATGGTGGCAAGGTATGGGTTCAGCTCGCGCTAATCAAAAACCAACACGAATAAATACCTCGACCTACTGTAGAGAGTTTATTCAATCTTCCTTACTTCACAATTGGGGCGTGAGGTGCCGATAAATCAATCGCCTCAATATCTTTATTTTCAGGCAGAGCCAATAACGCCCGAAACACATTAACTTTTAGCCCCACCTCAGTGGGCGAACCCCACTGGACTTTGATCTTTCTCCCACCAATTTGATGCCAAGAAGTGATAGCCGATTGATTTTTTGCACCGATTGTTATGAGGGTGGTGCGCAGGTCATCTGGGAGTGCGGAAAAGAGCGAGATTGCCGCCAACCCTAACTCCGAAGTAGCAGCTGTGATCGCTGGCAGCTGCTCGGGAATAGAGCCGGGAAAATCAAAGATTACGCCGTCGCTATCAAGTGCTCGCCCTTGGAAAATGCCCACTGGCTTTCTCGGTGATACAACAATTGATATATCTCTATGCCACCAGTCACGCTTGAGTGAGACGGACTTTATCCAAGAAATCTCGCTCAATGACCTTTCGACAGAGCGAGGCTCAATCCGAGCGAGCTGATCTCCGATATTGATCTTTGCTTTGGTAATCACATCGTCCTGGCTCACCGACTTTGGCAAGCCCTCCACCTCAATTGACTTAACTGCAAATACCGGAGACCAGGCAAGGAGGTACGTTGCAGCGGCAAAAATGGATATAACTAGAACGAGGCTACGCGCTCTACCAAAACTCACCTCAATACCTCAATCAACTAAATCGCTTAGCGAGACCAT
>JBEGTC010000021.1:0-11658 GCA_041179565.1 Actinomycetota bacterium | reverse complement strand
GAAGAGGGAGCTTTCTTGGCTTCTAAGGTTGCCGGAAAGTTTGATGTGCATTACAGCGATATCGACAAGGCAGATCACGTACTTCTCCTAGCTTTCGAGCCAGAGGAAGAATCGCCAATTGTCTTCTTGCGACTTAATAAGAACTTTAAGAAGCGTAGCCTCAAGGTAACTTCAATCGCATCCAAGGGGTCGATTGCGATGGATAAGCTCAGTGCGAATTTCATCAAAGTTGCACCAGGTGCAGAGGCTGCATCAGTTTCAGCAGTTGAACTCACTGCAAAGTCGGTCATTCTTCTAGGAGAGCGCGCATCAGAGAGCGCAGGACTAATCTCTGCCGCTCTTGCCCTTTCTGAGAAGACCGGTGCAAAGCTCGCTTGGATTCCACGTCGCGCTGGAGAGCGCGGCGCGCTCGAGGCTGGCGCATTCCCAACTCTCCTTCCGGGTGGACGTCCAGTTGCTGACTCAGCAGCTCGAGTAGATATTGCAGCTGCCTGGGGTGTGGATTCAATTCCGGCTCAACCAGGTCGTACTGCAGGTCAAATCATCGATGCGCTAGCTGCAAACGAATTAGATTCAGTAGTCATCGGCGGTGTTGATGCTCACGACTTGCTCAATAGCCAGAGCGTTCTCGCAACTTTGAAGAAGAGCTTTGTAGTCTCACTCGAGATTGCAGATTCTTCAATTACTGAAGTTGCTGACGTAGTTCTTCCGGTGGCAGCTGTAACTGAGAAGTCGGGCTCGTTCCTCAACTGGGAAGGTCGCGCACGAGCATTCGATGCCGCTGTCGATGACTCTCACAACCGAAGCGATGTCCGCATTCTCTCAGCGCTTGCCGATGTCATGGGCGAATCAATCATGCTCGGAACAGTCTCGGCAACTGCGCGCGAAATTGCCCAACTCGGCAAGTGGGATGGCGCACGCGCTGAATTCACACCAGTTGCATCCGGTACTGCTCCTGCAGCCTCAGGTGATCAAGCGATTCTTGCATCCTGGCGACGTCTGCTCGATATGGGCACACTCCAGCGCGGTGAAGATAACTTGGCGGGAACTCGTCGTCAGACAGTCGCCGTTATCTCTGAGAAGCGTGCATCATCAATCGGTGTAGCAACTGGTGACCAAGTTCGAATTTCAAATAGCCAAGGCTCAGTAACATTGCCGGCGCTAGTTGAAGAAATTCACGATGATGCTGTTTGGATTCCACGCAATTCATTCGGATCACAAGCGCTCACATCGCTCAATGCGGTCCATGGCGAACTAGTAACGGTGGTGAAGGCATGACAACGGCAGAACTCCTCGGTCAAGATCCAGCTTGGCTTGTCGCAGTTAAGGCAGTTCTTGTCTTTGCAATCTGCGTAGTCTCAACTTTGATGGCGGTGTGGACTGAACGCCGCGTCTTAGCAAAGATGCAGCAGCGCACAGGTCCAAACCGAGTCGGACCATTCGGTCTCTTGCAATCACTCTCCGATGGCGTGAAGTTGGCGCTCAAAGAGGACATCATTCCGGCAGCGGCAGATAAGGTCGTCTTTATCGCAGCGCCAATCATCGCCGCTGCGATGTGCTTTATGTCCTTTGCGGTAATCCCAATGACGGGAGTGGTCACTCTCTTCGGTCGCGAAACTGCGCTCCAACTCACCGATCTTCCGGTCGGCGTTCTCTATATCTTGGCGGTTACCTCAATCGGCGTCTATGGCGTTGTTCTCGCCGGCTGGTCTTCAGGATCTACCTATCCACTCCTTGGCGGTCTTCGCTCAAGCGCTCAAGTGATTTCTTACGAAGTTGCGATGGGTCTCTCACTGGTTGCGGTCTTTATCTATGCCGGTTCGATGTCGACCTCTGACATTATCAATTCTCAACATGAGCACATCTGGAATGCGGTCATTCTCTTTCCATCATTTGTTATCTACGTGATCTCAATGGTGGGTGAGACCAACCGTGCGCCTTTCGATTTAGCTGAAGCAGAAGGCGAACTCGTCGGTGGTTTCCATACTGAGTATTCATCGCTGAAGTTCGCGCTCTTCTTCCTAGCTGAGTACGTCAATATCGTTGCGGTATCAGCCCTTGCCACCACGCTCTTCCTTGGTGGATACCACGCACCTCCAGGACTCGGCTTTACCGAAGCCTGGCTTGGTGGTTGGTTCACCATTGTCTGGTTCTTCCTAAAGGTGAATATCTTCTTCTTCATCTTTATGTGGCTCCGCGCCTCACTACCGCGACTACGTTATGACCAGTTTATGAAGTTTGGTTGGAAGGTTCTTATCCCAGCTTCACTTCTATGGATCATGATTGTTGCCTCACTCCGCGTTATTCAGCAGAACGGTGCATCACGTTCAGTTGCTCTCTCATTTGCACTTGGAATTGTCTTGATTGTTATGGCGATTTCATCGTTCTACGAGAAGTCACAGAAGCAGGCTCGTAGGCCACTTCCTGCTGGCGAAGCCCCTGATTTCCCAGTCCCATCGCTTCCAGGTGTTTCATCTTTCAGCGCGTCAACACGAACCCATACTTCAATGGAGACAGCAGGAGAAAATAATGAGTAATTCATTAGAGCCAAAGAAGTCAGGGGCAGCGAAAGATGTCAATGACGTCTCTTTCGTTGAGGTTGAACAGCCTGGACCTGCACCACTTGGAAAGCAGGCGCTTGGCTTCTGGGTCACCTTCAAGACTATGTTTAAGAAGAACCTCACCGTTCAATATCCTGATGTAAAAGCTCCTACCGAGCCACGTTTCCATGGTCGCCATCAGCTCAACCGCCACCCAGATGGACTCGAGAAGTGCATCGGTTGCGAACTCTGTGCGTGGGCATGTCCCGCTGATGCAATCTATGTTGAAGGTGGCGATAACACGCCTGGCAATCAAGTCTCACCGGGTGAGCGTCACGGCGCGGTTTATCAGATCAATTACCTCCGTTGTATTTTCTGCGGTCTCTGCGTTGAAGCTTGTCCAACCCGAGCACTGACTATGACAAATGAGTATGAGCTTGCTGATCAATCACGCGAGAAGTTGATCTTTGAGAAGCAAGATCTTCTTGCGCCACTCCGCGCTGGCATGGTGATGCCACCGCATCCAATGTATCCAGGTATGGATGAGAACAATTACTACCGCGGCGAAGTTAAATCTGCTGATCCATCTCAGGGTGAGATTGTGGGGGAGTCTAAGTAATGGTTATTGAAACTCCAGAAGCGGTGATGTTCTGGGTGCTTGCACCGGTTGCGGTACTTGCAGCTCTCGGTATGTTGCTCGTCAAGAAGGCGGTGCATTCAGCCCTTCTACTCGCATGGGTGATGATCACTCTCGCCATCTTCTACATCGCACAAGATGCGCTCTTCCTTGGAATCGTACAGATCGTGGTCTATACCGGCGCAGTAATGATGCTCTTCCTCTTTATTCTGATGTTGGTTGGCGTCGATGCATCTGACTCTCTAACGGAGACCATTCGCGGACTTCGCCCCATCGCAATCACGGCAGCAATTGGTTTTGGCGGACTCCTTACCTCTCTAATTGGCCGAGCAACTCTGGGACGCAGTCCAGTAGGTCTCGAGGAGGCAAACGCTGAAGGCAATGTTCAGGGCCTAGCTCAACTTCTCTTCTCAGATTATGTCTGGCCATTTGAGGTCGTATCGGCACTTCTGATTACGGCAGCTCTTGGCGCGATGGTTCTCGCTCATCACCAGCGCACCGTTGCTCGTCCAACTCAGCGCGAAAGTTCCATTGCCCGTTTCCGTACCGGCAACCTCGGTAGCGCAGCTGGCCTACCTGGCCCAGGAGTCTTTGCTCGTCACAATGCAGTTGATGTTCCTGCACTTCTTCCAGATGGAACGCCTGCTCCAACCTCTATCTCTGCAACTTTGAAGGCTCGTGGCGACATGCTTGAGTCGAGCCAGTTCCAGTTAGATGTTGTTGATACGACGGTAGTGGAGGAGAAGTAATGAATCCATATAACTACCTCTACGTAGCTGGAATCCTCTTCACAATCGGCGCGATCGGTGTTGTTGTTCGCCGAAACGCAATTGTTGTCTTCATGTGCGTTGAGTTGATGCTCAACGCCGCGAACCTCGCCTTTGTAACGTTCTCACGTATCAATGGAACTCTTGATGGACAGGTCACCGCCTTCTTCACCATGGTCGTTGCTGCCTGCGAAGTTGTAGTTGGCCTGGCCATTATCGTGGCGATTTATCGCTCACGCCGATCAGCATCTGTTGATGATGCTAGTTTGTTGAAGCGATAACTATGAATACCTCTTCATCTCTCGTCTATCTCATTGCGCTGCCACTATTTGGCGCAACTGTTCTACTTCTCGGCGGTCGTCGCACTGATAAGTGGGGCCACCTCCTCGCAACCTTGATGTCTGCAAGCTCATTTGCCGTCGGTCTCTATCAGTTAATGGCGATGCTCGATCGACCAACTGAAGAACGAGCTATCACCCAGACCCTCTTCAACTGGATCTCAGTTGGTGATTTCAACGTTGATGCTGCGCTGCTATTGGATCAGCTCTCAATCTGCTTCGTACTCCTTATCACCGGTGTCGGAACATTGATCCATATCTACTCGATCTCTTATATGGAGCACGATGAGAACCGCCGCCGCTTCTTCGCTTACCTCAACCTCTTTATCGCTGCGATGCTCTTACTCGTACTCGGCAACTCTTACCTCAACCTCTACGTAGGCTGGGAGGGTGTGGGTCTAGCTTCCTACCTCTTGATTGGTTTCTGGAATCAGAAGCCTGCCTATGCGACCGCCTCAAAGAAGGCATTTGTGATGAACCGCGTCGGCGATATGGGCCTCTCATTTGCGATCATGATCGCTTTTGCGACCTTAGGCACCACCTCATTTGCTGGTGTAGAAGAGCATGCACATCACGCATCAGAAGCTGCGCTCACCGCAATCGGAATCATGTTGGTTGTCGCAGCTGCTGGAAAGTCTGCTCAGTTCCCACTTCAAGCATGGCTTGGCGATGCGATGGCCGGTCCAACACCGGTCTCAGCGCTTATCCACGCAGCAACGATGGTTACCGCTGGCGTCTATTTGATCGTCCGCTCCAACTTTATCTTTGATGCTGCGCCTACTGCGCAGTTGATTGTCGTTATCGTCGGCGCAATTACCTTGCTCTTTGGTGCGGTGATCGGTACCGCCAAAGATGACATTAAGAAGGCGCTTGCCGCCTCCACAATGTCACAGATCGGCTACATGGTTCTAGCCGCCGGTCTTGGTCCAGTCGGATATGCATTTGCAATCATGCACCTACTAACCCACGGTTTCTTTAAGGCAAGCATGTTCCTCGGTGCTGGTTCGGTTATGCATGGAATGAACGATGAAGTAAATATGCGAAAGTTCGGAAACCTTCGCAAATTTATGCCAATCACATTTGTTACCTTTGGCCTCGGCTACTTGGCGATTATCGGAGTTCCACCGTTCGCTGGTTTCTATTCGAAGGATTTGATTATCGAGACCGCGTTTAATGCCGGTGGCGCAAAGGGAATTATTCTTGGTAGCGCTACTCTCCTTGGTGCTGCGATTACCGCCTTCTATATGTCTCGCGTGATGATCCTTACCTTTACTAGCAAGGCGCGCTGGGATGACAACGCTCATCCTCACGAGTCCCCAGCTCTCATGTGGATTCCAATTGCAATTCTCTCTATCGGCTCTGTTGCATCAGGTTTCCTCTTTACCCGAGGGGATGCGCTAGCGAACTGGCTCAACCCAGTATTTGGCGAACATGGCGAGCACCATGAAGAGCATCTCTTTGAGCCGATTGCTGTCTCAGCAATGGCGCTCACAGCTGTTGCTATCGGTGTTGCGATTGCGCTGATGAAGTATCAATTTACTGAGCTTGATCGGACCGCTCCGGAGAACGTCTCATTCTTTACCCGCCTTGCGCGCAGAGATCTCGGCCAGGATGCCTTCAATGAGGCGGTCTTTATGCGCCCAGGACAAGCTCTCACTGATGTCTTGGTAAAGACCGATGAAGCTGTTGTGGACGGCGCCGTTCGTGGAGTCGGTCGTTTGGCGATTGGATCTGGAGCTGCGCTACGTAAGTCCCAGAGTGGATTTGCGAGAAGTTATGCGGCATTCATTCTTATTGGCGCGATCGCTCTGATCGCTGGAATCTGGGTGGTCACACAATGAGTTCAATAACTACGCTCGCGCTCTTGCCATTGGCGGGAGCACTCCTTGTGGGGCTACTTCCAAATAGCAATGTGCTCCGCATCAAGCAGGCGGCGCTGGCATCAACGCTCCTCACTGCGCTCTTTGGCATCTACATCACAACTCAATTTGTCGCTTCGGATACAGCGCTCCAATTTGTTCAGAAGAGTGAGTGGATTCCTTCGTTCGGCATTAATTTCTCAGTTGGCGTAGATGGCCTATCGATGGTCCTGATCTTGATGTCAGTTATCTTGACGCCGATTGTGCTCCTTGCCGCTTGGAACGAATCTGAAGGCGGACGTTGGTCAGCTAAGGTCTTCTATGAACTAGTTCTTGTACTTGAGACGATGATGATCGGAGTCTTTGCAGCTACCGATGTCTTCCTGTTCTACGTAATCTTTGAAGCGATGTTGATTCCCGTCTATTTCCTCATCGGCGGTTATGGCTCAGGCGAACGCGCAGCTGCTGCGGTGAAGTTCCTGCTCTACAGCCTCTTTGGCGGACTCTTGATGCTCGCTTCGATCATCGGCATTTATGTTGTCTCTAGCAACGCGGGCAAGGCGAGCTTTGATATTACTGAGCTTGCGCAGCTCCATACCGTGATGAGCTCTACAACTCAAAACCTACTCTTCCTCGGCTTCTTCATCGCCTTTGCAATTAAGGCGCCACTCTGGCCGTTACACACTTGGCTGCCAGATGCTGCAAAAGCTGGTTCGCCAGGTACTTCAGTTCTCTTGCTCGGCGTGCTCGACAAGGTCGGAACCTTTGGAATGATTCGCTTCTGTATCACCATCTTCCCTGATGCATCGAAGACTTTCACGCCATTGATTATCGTTCTCTCGGTCATCTCAATTCTTTACGGTGCATTCTTAGCTATCGGAGCACGTGATTTGAAGCGCTTGATCGCTTACACATCGATCTCTCACTTCGGCTTTATCACCTTGGGAATCTTTGCGATGACTAGCCAGGGACATTCTGGAGCTACGCTCTACATGTTCAATCACGGCTTCTCAACCGCAGCGTTGTTTATTGTTGGCGGTTGGATGATTGCTCGTCGCGGCTCCTCAACTATCGCCGACTTTGGCGGACTGCAACGCGTTACCCCGGTTATGGCTTGGACATTCTTCTTTGCCGGAATGTCATCACTTGCCCTTCCTGGTCTATCGAGCTTCGTCTCTGAATTCCTGGTGCTAGTCGGTACTTACACCCGCTACCCAGTAGCTGCTGTACTGGCTACCTTTGGAATTGTCTTAGCTTCGCTCTACATCTTGATTCCAGTGCAGAAGGCACTCCATGGACCAACGACTCCAGGGAATGAGAACCTTCCTGATCTCAATCTTCGCGAGAAGGTTGCGATTGCACCAGTGGTCGCGGTAATTATCGCCCTTGGTTTCTATCCATCACCACTTCTCAACATAATTAATCCAGCGGCAGCTCATGTGATTGAGAAGGCCGGATTTACAGATCCAGCTCCAACAGAGAATGCAGGTAAGTAAATGGTATTTACAGCCCCCGTCCTCGAATATGCGCTCCTTGCGCCGATTCTGATTGTTCTCGCTGGTGCGATTATCGGAGTTCTGATTGAAGCTTTTGTACGTGCTAGCGCACGTGCTTCTGCTCAGTTATTTGTCTCCATCTCGGCCTTGGTAATTTCATTGGCGCAGTTGATCCGCATGCGCGGTGAGGGCTCAACAACTCCGGCAATGACCGCGTTGGCCTTCGATGGTGCCGGCGTTTTGATGCAGGCATCAATCCTGGTTATCGCAATCATTTCAATCTTCTTAATTGCAGATCAAGATAACTTCACAGCAGCTGCAGCGGCGGTACCTGGTTCAGCTGAAGAGCGACAGGCACACTTGGCCCAGTCAAAGACGACCGAGGTCTTCCCACTTACTCTCTTCGCAGTCGCTGGAATGATGCTCTTCCCAGTTGCTACCGATCTAATCACCCTCTTTGTTGCCCTTGAAGTTCTCTCACTTCCGCTCTATTTGATGGCTGGCCTCTCTCGCTATCGCCGATTGGCCTCTCAGGAAGCGGCGTTGAAGTACTTCTTGCTCGGCGCATTCTCATCGGCATTCTTCCTCTTCGGAGCTGCATTTATCTACGGCTATGCCGGCTCACTCAGCTTTAGCGGCATCCAAGGAGCTGTTATTGGTAGTGCTGGAAATGATGTCTTCCTCCTCCTCGGTATCGCACTGATGTCGGTAGGACTTCTCTTTAAGGTCGGCGCATTCCCATTCCATGCGTGGTCACCAGATGTCTATCAAGGCTCACCTACACCGATTACCGCATTTATGGCGGCAGCGACCAAAGTCGCAGCTTTCGGTGCAATCTTGCGAATCTTCTACGTCGCATTTGCCAACGCTGAATGGCAGTGGCGCCCAGCGATGGTCGTTATTGCAATTGCAACTATGGCCTTCGGTTCGCTAGTAGCTATTGCCCAAAAAGATGTGAAGCGAATGCTCGCTTACTCATCAATTGCTCACGCTGGTTTCTTGCTCTCTGGCGTAATCGCGCTCAGCAAGTCAGGTCTTGATGCATCAATCTTCTATCTCTTTGCCTACGGAGTTGCCACAGTGGGTGGCTTTGCCATCGTTACTTTGATTCGCGATTCAGCTGGTGAGGTCACCGATCTCAACCGCTGGAGCGGTCTTGGTAAGCGCTCACCAATTGTCGCCGGAACTTTTGCCTTCTTCCTATTGGCATTTGCCGGAATCCCAATGACGAGCGGGTTTATTGGAAAGTTCTCCATCTTCTCTGCGGCTTACGAATCCGGTAGTGGTGAAATTCTGATTGCCGGTGTGCTTTCATCAGCGATTGCCGCCTTCTTCTACATCCGCGTAATTGTCTTGATGTTCTTCAAGGATCCGGTTGAAGATGGAACGAGCGTTGTGATTCCATCGGCTCTCACAACAATCACAATTGCGATTTCAGCGGTAGTCACTCTGGTTCTCGGAATTTTCCCAGCGCCGCTGATCGACTTCATTCAAACAACTGCAATCTTCCTCCGCTAATGTCGAATAAGCCCGTATCCAATCTAGGCATACCGGGCATGGCCCCTGCCCTTGAGGCAGAGCTGCTCACAGATATGGCGACGGTGGAGGCGCTTCTCCATAGCCATATCCAGGGTAAATATCCATTGGTTGAAGAGACCTCACGCCACCTCGTTGCTGCAGGAGGAAAGCGGCTACGCCCGTTATTGACCCTCTTGGCATCGCACTATGGCGATAAGACTCGTAAGGGAATTATCGAATCTGCCGCGGTCTGCGAGCTCACCCACGTGGCAACGCTCTATCACGATGATGTGATGGATGAGGCGCCACTGCGTCGCGGCGTGCAGAGCGCTAATAACCGTTGGGGAAATACCGTAGCAATCTTGACCGGTGATTATCTCTTCGCCAAAGTCTCTGCCCTCTTGGCAGATATCGGCCCCGAGGCGGTTCGACTTCAGGCACATACCTTCGAGCGTCTTGTTATTGGCCAAATCATGGAGACTCAAGGACCGAGCGAAGGCCAGGCGCCACTCGAGCATTACTTGGGAGTCGTTGCCGATAAGACCGGTTCGCTCATCTCAGCTTCTGCGCGCTTCGGTGCGATGGTCTCCGGCGCACCAGATGAGATCAAAGAGACCCTTACCGTCTTCGGTGAGAAAATCGGTGTTGCTTTCCAATTGGTAGATGACGTCATTGATATTGCATCTGAGTCACACGAGTCAGGTAAGACTCCCGGCACAGATCTCCGTGAAGGAGTTCCAACCCTTGTAACTCTCAATGTAATTGCGATGAACCGCCCCGAGGATGCAGAGTTAATCGCGCTGCTCAAAGAGCCGATTAAAGATGAAGATCTTGTGCAGCAGGTCATCAAGGCTCTTCGCGCACATCCAGCACTTGAGCTATCGCGTCAGCAGACTTTGCAATATGCACATGATGCTCGTAAGGCGCTCGGACCACTACCGGTTAATGATGTGACTGGCGCTCTTTATTCGCTATGCGATGCCATTATCGACCGCACGTCCTGATCTCACCAAATCAATCGCTAGCGCAATAAGTGCGCACCAAATAATGGCGAAGCCAGCCCATCGCGCTGCTGGCATATCTTCGTGACGGACCCAGACCCCGATAGAGAATTGAATTGTCGGAGTTATGTATTGCAGCAGACCGATCACTGTGTAAGGCAGACGAGTAGTCGAGCCATTGAAGAGAAGTAATGGAATCGCGGTGATTGCACCTGCTGCAATCAAGAGCGTGGTCAATCCGAGATGGTGGCCGAATTGGCCGGTTCCGTTGCCCTCTAGAATCAAGAGAAATGCGAGATAAGGGATAAAGCTAAGAGCGGTCTCGATCGCCAGCCCTTCAAGTGCGCCCAAACCGAGCATCTTCTTAATGACGCCATAGCTACCCCAAGAGAGGGCGAGGGCGAGGGCAATCCAGGGCAACCGCCCGTAATCGATAGTTAATATGGCAACGCCGGTTGTAGCAATTCCCACCGCGATCCATTGGCCAAGGCGCATCTTCTCCTTAAGCAAGATAACGCCGAAGGCGATGATTACTAGGGGATTGATGTAATAACCGAGCGATGCTTCGACGACATGTCCGGCATTGGTCGCCCAGATATAGACAATCCAATTGATTGAGATGAGAACGGTCGTCGTTAAAAGGCCGAAGAAAATTTGAGGTTTGCGGAGCTGTGAAATTGTCTGCCGCAACTTCTTATGGAAGGCGAGAACGATGAGACAGAAGATCAAAGTCCAGACCGCGCGATGGGCGACAATTTCATATGCGCTAGCTGGCTTGAGCAAGGGCCAGTAAAGCGGAAAGAGCCCCCACAAAACATATGCGCTCAGACCGAAGATTAGGCCAAGCGATCGCTCGCTTCTAACGGCCATTAACGGTAGTTAGTAAATTGAACTGCAAAGTCGAATGGTCCTTCTTTAATCTGCTGGATCGCATCTTGTAGATCATCGCGGCTCTTTGAGGAGACGCGAAGTTCGTCACCTTGGATCTGAGTCTTGATTGACTTTGGCCCCTCATCGCGCAAGAACTTGGCGATCTTCTTCGCGTTCTCGGTAGAGATACCCTCTTTAAGCGTGCAACCAATCTTGTAAACCTTGCCAGAGAGTTGTGGTTCGCCTGATTCGAGATGCTTCAATGAGACACCGCGCTTAATCATCTTCTCCTTCACAACTTCAAGAGCCGCCTTTGCGCGCTCTTCTGTTCCCGCCTCGATCTTGATTGTCTCGCCGGCAAGTTCGACAGTGGTGCCGGTGTTCTTAAAGTCGAATCGAGTATCAATCTCGCGGATTGCCTGGTTAATTGCGTTATCTAGCTCCATCCGGTCGATCTTGGAGACTACGTCAAAACTGCTGTCAGCCATTGGCTTTGGCCCTCTCTCTAGGCGGTCATTACTGCTATCTAAAGGCGATTTTTCATCCTTATGTGCCTAAGGTATCCTTTCGCCTCGTACTTCAAAAGCCGCAACACATGTTCGACCCTGGCGGGTTGCCCGAGCGGCCAATGG
>JBEGTC010000020.1:0-12035 GCA_041179565.1 Actinomycetota bacterium | reverse complement strand
CTAGTAGTAGTGCCCGAATAGCTTTGCTACCGGTAAATCGATGGCAAAGGTTACCGCGATACCAGGGTAAAAATCGAAACGGTTCCGTCGCTAGAGCTGGCCAGTCCAGTGACGCCTTGCTCCTTTGAATAGGTCAATGTAAGCGGCGTTACGAGCCCAGGCAGGGCGGTAGCGCCTTTAATGACGCCCTTGCCATCAAAGGTGATCACCAGCAGAGAAGGAGATGCTGGTCGCCAGCCGGTGATTCCCGATATTGGGCCACGGCTAGAAATCGCCAGATATGAATTCCCATTTGCGCTCAGCGATCTCGAGACTCCGTTGCTTGCAATTCGAGTCGTCCACACTGGTGCAAAGGATGAGTTGAATTTTGTGATTGCACTCTCTCGAACTTTACCGGTAATAACCGGACCGGTTAGAAGAAAATTAGAGTCGCCAGCGAGCCAACTTCTTGCCGCCTTCTGCGCTGAACTACGAACCAACTTAGTAATTGCACCCGTCTTTGATACGCGAGCTAAAAAGCCATCTCTTATTCCAGCAACTGGCTTACCGGCGAGAGTCTCTGCGCTAGAGCCAAAGAGAGAAGATGTTCCATCAGAGTGTCGAACTACTGCGTTGATCTCACTCTTCTCGCTTCCAATTGAAACTAACTTGCCAAACTCGCCCGTAAGCGTGGCTGGAATAAAGAATGGTTTAGCGTTGAGCGAGCCGACAATGGAGATGCCGGAATTCGCAACTGATATTGCAGATACGACAGGAATAACTTTTACTGGGTTGAGATATGTTGCCAGCAACTCTCCCGCTGGAGATACCTTCCAGAGTGAAAGTTGGTCCATATCTTCGCGCATCGCAGTTGAGCTCTCGATCTGAACATTATCTGGATTATCAATTCCGATAATCGGCGTTGCCGACTCAACCACTGCCGGAAGCGCAGCAGAACCAGCAAGCCAGATATTTCCCTGTAAATCAATGGTTGCTGCGGTGAAGGCTTCATCGCTGCCGGAATCAATTGTGAGCTGCCATGCTTGGCTACGAGTCAGATCTTGAGCGGTAATCGAAATATCTGAGGTCGTTAGGTTTGTATTACTGATAAAGATTAAATTCTTTCCTGATTGGACCATCGTTTCGGTATTTGTTGGCGCACTGTAGATGGAGCCAAGGCCAACTGTGACCGATTTAGGGGCAGCTGTTGCTGGCGCTGCAACTAACGAAGCGCCAACTATCGCAGCAAGAAATCGCTTCATCTACGCAAGTTCTTGGGAACGCTTCGCTGCTGCCGCCATGGCATCGGCCACAATTGCAGAGAGGCCGGCGCTAGAAAATGATGCAAGCGCAGCTGCAGTAGTTCCATTAGGGCTAGTAACTTTTTCACGCAACGTTGTTGGGGAGTCCTCACCTCTCTCGAGTAGCGCGGCAGCACCAACGATTGTTTGAATAGTAAGTGTGGTGGCAGCTTCGCGCGACAAGCCAAGAGTTTCTGCACCAGCAACCATCGCCTCCACGAAGGCGAAGAAATAGGCCGGACCTGATCCACTGGTAGCGGTGACCGCATCTTGCAGATTCTCTGGCACCTCAATTGCGCGACCGGTCGCAGCTAAGAATTCAGCGACAAAGGTACGTTGGGCAGAAGTTACGCCGTTACCAAATGAGTATCCCGATGCGCCGAGTCCGATAAGAGCTGGCGTATTTGGCATCACGCGCACCACTGGGTTTGGCTTTCCAAGTCCTGCGCTGATAGATGAAATTGTCTTTCCAGCGGCAAATGAAATAACCAGAGCCTCTGCCTTTATATGTGGTGAGAGTTGTTCGAGAGTAGCTGCCATATCTTGTGGTTTAACAACAATTAAGAGCGTCTCAGAGTTTGCCGCTACCTCTGCCAATTCTCTATGGATAATTGAGTAACGTGCCGCAAGTTCTTGGGCGCGCTCTGTGCGCTTCTCTGCAAATGAGATTTCGGCTGGCTTGGCACCGCTTCGGATCAAGGCAGCTATGAGCGCCTCGCCCATAACGCCAGCGCCGATAACTCCAATGTGATTAGCCATGGCGTAAGAGTACGCGTAGGCTCTCGCCCTATGTCAGAGGTTAAAGCAGGTTTCGCACGTGACTGGATTGAGTTCTCAGACCCAAATTCTCCAGAAGAAATCTATAAGTGCGATCTGACCTGGCTTACCTCGAATTGGTCTTGCATCTATGGCGATGGCTGTAAAGGCGTCTTTGCCGATCGCCCTAACGATGGATGTTGCACAGAGGGTGCGATGTACTCCGATGCTGCAGATGAAGAGCGCACTCTCCGCGCCGCAGAGTTCCTTACTCCAGATATGTGGCAGTTCTACAACGAGGCTCGACCAAAGAAGCCTGGTGGAAAGCTACGAATCACAGATACCGATGAAGATGATGAGCGGAAGACGCGCACTGTTGATGATGCCTGCATCTTCCTCAATCGCAAGGGCTATGAGGCTGAAGGTTTCACTGGTTCATTTGGTTGCGTACTCCACCACTTAGCTGAGAAGCGCGATATGCACTTCTCAGATACCAAGCCAGATGTCTGCTGGCAATTACCGTTACGCCGCAGCTACGAAACTCGTGAGGTCGGTGAGCGCGAATACTCAATTATTGTTATCGGTGAATACGAACGTCTCGCCTGGGGCGATGGCGGTGAAGATTTTGATTGGTACTGCACCAGCAATACCGAAGCCCATGTAGGTAAAGAGCCGGTCTATATCTCTAACAAGGCAGAGTTACAGAAGTTGATGGGCGAAGCTGCCTATGCAATTCTCGCTGAGCATTGCGATCGCCGGATGGCCGGTATTCGCGAGGCGCAAGCTAAGTCGCTCCCCCTCTACGTTATTCAACACCCAGCAACTGTCGCCGCAGCCAAGTAACCTAGGGTTATGGCCAAGGTAGAGAAAGATCCATTCCGCTGCGTTGAATGCGGCTGGACCTCTCAAAAGTGGGTTGGCCGATGTGGCGAATGCCAAGCGTGGGGAACTGTAGAAGAGATCGGCGCTCCTAAGAAGCTCTCACTTCAAGCTGGGCCAATCTCTGCCAAAGCAACTGCCATCGGCGATGTCGATCTCTCGGCAGCACATGCGCGACCAACTGGAGTGAGCGAACTCGATCGCGTCTTGGGCGGCGGGTTAGTTCCGGGCGCTGCCATCTTGCTCGCCGGCGAACCTGGCGTTGGTAAATCAACGCTTCTCTTATCAGTTGCAGCAGAGACAGCTAAGAAATCAATTCCTGTGCTCTACATCAGCGGTGAAGAATCTGCCTCGCAAGTTCGTCTGCGGGCCGAACGGATTAAAGCAATTGATCCACAACTATTTCTCGCCTCTGAGACCGATCTCGGCGCAGTTATCTCCCATATCGATACCGTTAAACCGGATTTACTCATCATCGACTCGATTCAAACTATTGGATCTTCAAATGTCGATGGCGCACCTGGCGGCGTAACTCAAGTTCGCGAAGTTGCTGGCGCACTAATTCGTATCTGTAAAGATCGAGATATCACTCTCCTCTTAGTCGGACATGTCACCAAAGATGGCTCAATTGCCGGTCCTCGCCTGCTCGAACATATCGTTGATGTAGTTCTCCAATTCGAGGGCGAACGCCATTCGCGGCTACGTCTTATACGTGCGGTAAAGAATCGCTTCGGTGCCAGCGATGAGGTCGGCTGCTTCGATTTAAGCGACTCCGGAATCGAGAGCGTTCTAGATCCAACCGGCCTCTTCACCTCACGCCATAGCGAGCCAGTTCCAGGAACCTGCGTCACCGTCACTCTTGAAGGTCGTCGCCCGCTACTGGCAGAAATCCAGGCACTGGTAAGTGCAGGTCGCGAAAGCGACTTCGGTAATGCACGTCGAGTTGTTAGCGGTCTCGACTCTGCACGCACCTCAATGACCCTTGCTGTACTCGAACTTCGCGCACATGTCCGGGTTGGCGGTCGTGATGTCTATGCCGCAACAGTTGGTGGCATGAAGATGACCGAACCTGCCGCCGATCTCGCACTTGCACTTGCCGTTGCATCGGCAGCGAAAGGTCTAGCGTTACCAGCAGATCTCGTTGCTATCGGTGAAGTTGGTTTGGCCGGTGAGATTAGAAAGGTCAGTGGCGTATCACGTCGATTGGCAGAGGCCCATCGCCTTGGCTTTAAACGCGCCCTGGTGCCAGCTGGCTCTGAGGTAAAGATCGATGGCATGGAAATCGTTGAAGTCTCTCGCCTTGATCAAGCGATTGCACGAGTAAAGATCAACGCTGATTAATGCACACCAGTTCTAGTTACGAACGACTGATCACTGATTGGTTTAAGAAGAATAAGCGGGATTTGCCTTGGCGCAAAAGCGATGCCTGGGGCGTTTTAGTTTCAGAGATTATGTTGCAGCAGACTCCAGTACAACGCGTCCTCCCAATCTACAACGAGTGGATGAAATGCTGGCCAACGCCAGCTGATCTTGCAGGTGCGACACCAGCAGAGGTGATTACCGCCTGGGGACGTCTTGGGTATCCGCGTCGCGCACTGCGCCTGCACGAATGTGCAAAGGTAATTACCAACGAACTCGATGGCATTATTCCTAATGATGAAACGCAACTCCGCAAACTTCCGGGCATCGGTGAATACACAGCTGCTGCGATTGTTGCTTTCGCTTTTAACGGCAGATCATTGGTACTTGATATAAATATCCGACGCCTCTTCTCCCGCCTCTATCGTGGTGAAGAATCTCCAACTACCGCGCCAACAAAGGCCGAGCGCCTTGAATATGCCCAATATCTACCGGAGAAGAAGGCTCACATCTGGGCCGCGGCAACGATGGAACTTGGAGCGCTTATCTGTACCGCCAAGAACCCGCTCTGCGGACGGTGCCCAGTTGCCGATCATTGTGCTTGGCGGAGCCTCGATTACCCTGCCTCTGAGCGGGTAAAGCGCACTCAGAGCTGGCACGGCACCGATCGCCAATGTCGAGGCACTGTGGTGCAAGCGCTTCGAGAGAATGAAACGCTGACCAAGAGAGAATTACATCTTCTCTGGGATGTACCGTCGCAGTTAGAGAAAGCGATTCTCACACTACTTGATGATGGACTGATTGAAGAGCGGCGGAAGAATTCATACTCGCTTCCGCAGTAGAGTGGCGAGGTGGAGATTTATCTAGTTGCGATTGCAGCGATCATTTTGCTCAATGCGATTCCGGCATTTGCTCCGCCGACTTGGATGGCGCTGGTCTTCTTCTTAATTCAATACGATCTCAATCCAGTCGCGCTAGTAATACTTGGCGTCTTAAGCGCTACAACTGGCCGCGCATTTTTGGCGTGGTATTTCCGGAAGTTCGCACATCTGGTTCCCACTAAGTTTTCGAAAAACATGGAGTATGCCGGCCAGTACTTCACCGACCATTCAACAAAGAGATACGCTCTCTTTGCCATGTTCTTTATCTCCCCGGTCTCATCTGCGCAGTTATTTGAGGCGGTTGGACTGATGAAGCAGGTTAATCTCAAACCGCTGCTTGCTGCATTTGCCGCCGGTCGAACTCTGACTTATTCAACCTATGTCACTGGCGCAGCAGTTATCGCCGAAAGTAACTTTGGTGAGATTCTGATTAGCCAGTTGAAATCACCTTGGGCGATAGCGGTGCAGATTACAATGATTGCAGCGCTAGTCGCCTTAGGTTCGATCGACTGGAAGAAGCGAGTTAGAGCTAAGCGGTAGGTGCTTCAGCGAGATCTTCAGGTGAATCTGGAGTGAGCGCCTTACGAGCACCCTTAAAGGTGAACTTCGCCTCGGCATCAACACCCTCGACATCGACCACGATAATCTCGCCAGCTTTGAGCTCGCCGAAGAGGATTCGCTCTGAGAGAGCATCCTCAATCTCACGTTGGATAACGCGACGAAGTGGGCGTGCGCCTAAGAGAGGGTCGTAGCCACGGGCGGCGAGGAGATCCTTAGCTGCCTGAGTGAGTTCGATTCCCATGTCCTTAGCCTTAAGGCGATCATCGAGGCTGGCGACCATAAGGTCGACGATCTGAATGATCTGCTCCTTGTTGAGCTGGTGGAAGACGATGACATCGTCGATACGGTTGAGGAACTCTGGCCGGAAGTGGCTCTTGAGTTCATCGGCAACCTTGCCCTTCATCCGCTCGTAATTACCTAGGTCGTCTTCAACATTAGAGAAGCCAAGGCCGAGTGATTTAGAGATATCGCGAGTACCGAGGTTGGTGGTCATGATGATCACTGTGTTCTTAAAGTCGACGGTGCGACCCTGAGAATCAGTGAGGCGACCATCTTCAAGAACTTGTAGAAGAGAGTTGAAGATATCTGGGTGCGCTTTCTCGATCTCATCGAAGAGAACTACTGAGAATGGGCGACGACGTACCTTCTCGGTGAGCTGTCCGCCCTCGTCATAGCCGACATATCCTGGAGGAGCTCCAAAGAGACGTGAAGCGGTATGGCGCTCTGAGTACTCAGACATATCCAATTGGATAAGCGCGCTCTCATCGCCAAAGAGGAACGATGCGAGGGTGCGTGAGAGCTCGGTCTTTCCAACGCCAGATGGACCTGCGAAGATAAATGAACCACCAGGGCGCTTTGGATCTTTGAGTCCAGCGCGAGTACGGCGAATCGCCTGCGAGAGAGCCTTGATCGCTTGATCTTGGCCAATAACGCGGCGGTGGAGTTCATCCTCCATGCGAAGCAGACGTGCAGTCTCTTCTTCGGTGAGTTTGAAGACTGGGATACCAGTTGAGGCAGAGAGAACTTGTGCAATCAACTCTTCATCAACTTCGGTGACCTTATCTAAGTCAGTCGCCTTCCAATTCTTCTCCGCCTCGTTCTTCTCTGCGATAAGAGTCTTCTCTTGATCGCGAAGCGCAGCAGCGCCTTCAAAGTCCTGGGCATCGATTGCAGATTCTTTAGCTTTACGCGCCTCTGCGATCTTGGTATCAAATTCGCGGAGCTCTGGTGGAG
This sequence comes from Actinomycetota bacterium, assembly GCA_041179565.1. GTDB lineage: Bacteria > Actinomycetota > Actinomycetes > Nanopelagicales > Nanopelagicaceae > Planktophila. The sequence goes on along the minus strand of JBEGTC010000020.1, from coordinate 5,086 downwards.
CAGTCATTCGCTTGATGCGAAGACGAGAACCTGCCTCATCGATAAGGTCGATCGCCTTATCAGGCAAGAATCGATCTGAGATATAGCGATCTGCAAGGTTTGCTGCGGCTGCTAACGCACCATCGGTTATTGATACGCGGTGGTGTGTTTCGTAGCGATCGCGAAGTCCCTTGAGAATCTCGATGGTGTGAGCAACTGATGGCTCTTTCACCTGGATTGGTTGGAAGCGACGCTCAAGCGCTGCATCCTTCTCGATGTGCTTGCGGTATTCATCGAGAGTGGTCGCACCGATTGTCTGGAGCTCACCACGAGCGAGCATTGGCTTTAAGATGCTCGCGGCATCAATTGCGCCTTCAGCAGCTCCTGCCCCAACGAGAGTATGAATCTCATCGATAAAGATAATGATGTCACCGCGAGTTTTAATCTCCTTTAAAACCTTCTTAAGTCGCTCTTCAAAGTCACCGCGGTAACGAGAGCCAGCGACAAGTGCGCCGAGATCGAGTGAGTAGAGCTGCTTATCTTTCAACGTCTCTGGCACATCATTCTTTGCGATTGCTTGCGCTAGACCTTCGACGACGGCAGTCTTTCCAACGCCAGGTTCGCCGATAAGAACTGGGTTGTTCTTGGTGCGGCGTGAGAGAACCTGCATCACGCGCTCGATCTCGTTATCGCGACCAATTACTGGATCTAGCTTTCCTTCGCGAGCAGCAACGGTGAGGTTGCGGCCAAATTGATCGAGTACAGTCGAAGTTGAAGGAGTGCCCTCTGCTGGCCCACCTTGAGCGACCGTCTCTTTACCTTGATAACCAGAGAGAAGTTGAATTACCGATGAACGGACGCGATTGAGATCTGCGCCGAGCTTTACCAAAACCTGTGCAGCAACGCCTTCGCCTTCACGGATAAGTCCGAGAAGGATGTGCTCGGTACCGATGTAGTTATGGCCGAGCTGTAGCGCTTCGCGGAGTGAGAGTTCGAGAACTTTCTTAGCGCGAGGAGTAAATGGGATATGGCCACTTGGAGCTTGCTGTCCTTGGCCGATGATCTCTTCCACCTGTGCGCGAACTGATTCGAGTGAGATTCCGAGAGATTCGAGCGCCTTAGCGGCTACGCCCTCACCTTCATGGATGAGGCCGAGGAGGATGTGCTCGGTACCGATGTAGTTATGGTTGAGCATCCGTGCCTCTTCTTGGGCCAAGACGACTACTCGGCGGGCTCGATCTGTAAAGCGCTCAAACATCGATATCTCCTTCGGTAAGGATGGTTAGCCTATCGCCCGCCTATGGGAGGGCGCGAGGTGAGGATTTCTATGCCTATAGAACCCCATATCTGGGGCTCATATTCCCTGAGACGGCCGGTATTTAGAGGGTCAGGAGCATTCGGGTATTGCCAAGGGTATTTGGCTTAACCGACTCGAGATCCAAGAATTCGGCCACACCAGCGTCGTAAGAGCGGAGAAGCTCGGCATATACAGCGGGTTCGACTGGAGTGCCTTCAATAACTTGGAAACCGACGCTACCAAAGAATTCAACTTGGAAAGTGAGACAGAAGATTCGCTTTACTCCGACTTCACGGGCGCGACGGATGATCTCTTTGAGGATGAGATGGCCGATACCTTGCTTATGAAAATTCTGCGCAACTGCAACGGTACGAACTTCGGCGAGATCTTCCCAAAGAACGTGGAGCGCACCACAACCAACTACTACTCCATCTTTCTCAGCAACAACAAACTCTTGCACAGATTCGTAGAGAGTAACTGTCTCTTTCGAAAGCATCTGACCAGGCGCTGCATAAGAGTCGACGAGTTCGCGGATCTCTTTTACATCGCTAGTGCGGGCCGGACGAACAGTAATCATTACTCGACTTCAGGCTTTACCAATGGAAAGAGAATTGTTTCGCGAATACCGAGGCCGGTTAGCGCCATCAGAAGTCGGTCGACGCCCATACCCATTCCACCCATTGGTGGCATGCCAAATTCCATTGCACGTAAGAAATCTTCATCTACCTGCATCGCCTCAAGATCACCCTTTGCGCCGAGAGTTGCCTGCTCAACGAGGCGTTCGCGCTGAATCACTGGGTCGATGAGTTCGGAGTAACCAGTTGCAAGTTCAAAGCCATCGACATAAAGATCCCACTTTTCAACAACTCCAGGAATCTCGCGATGAGCGCGAACTAGCGGTGAAGTATCAACTGGATAGCCCATAACAAAGGTAGGCTCGATTAACTTATCCTGCGCAACATGTTCGAAGATTTCTTCAGCGAGTTTTCCAGTAACCCACTTAGGGTCGATTTTCATCCCTAACTTCTCGCCATGCTTCTTCAATGCATCGTATGAAGTCAGTGCTGTGACCTCTTCTCCGACGCCCTCAGAGATTGCGTCGTAAAGCGATATTTCTCGCCAAGTGCCACCAAGATCTGCCTGCCGTCCGTCGTGGTGGGTGACAACATGCGATCCAGCGACTGCCATGGCAGCGTTCTGAATGAGATTACGAGTGACATCTGCGATTGAGCGCCAATCACCATAAGCCATATATGACTCAACCATTGCGAACTCTGGTGAGTGAGAGGAGTCAGCGCCTTCATTGCGGAAGTTGCGATTGATTTCAAAGACTCGCTCAATACCGCCGACCACGCAACGCTTAAGGAAGAGCTCAGGCGCAATGCGCATAAAGAGATCCATATCGTAAGCATTTGAGAATGTCTTGAAGGGACGAGCTGCAGCACCGCCATGCATTACCTGCAACATCGGTGTCTCAACTTCAATAAAGTCGAAGCCGTTAAAGGTCTCTCGCAGCGAACGCATCACCTGCGGGCGCATTCTCGCTGCCGCTCGAGCCTCTGGGCGAACAATGAGATCGACATAACGCATACGAACACGAGTCTCTTCAGACATCGGTTTGTGATCGTTAGGTAGCGGTCGAAGAGACTTAGATGCAAGAGTCCAGCTATTGGCCAAGATTGAGAGCTCGCCACGCTTTGAGGTAATGATTTCGCCGGTAACGCTGACGATGTCACCAAGATCAATATCGCTCTTCCAAGCATCGAGCGCCTCTTGTCCGACCTTATCCAGAGAAAGCATCGCTTGAAGTTCGGTTCCATCACCTTCACGTAACGTTGCAAAGCAGAGCTTTCCAGTATCGCGCTTAAAGATGATTCGTCCGGTGAGTGATTCGATATCGCCAGTGGCAACATCGATATCGAGGCCGGTGTATTTCTCCCGAATAGCCTTAAGTGATGTGGTGCGAGATACGGCGACTGGATATGGCTCTACACCTCGCTCAAGCAGCCCGGCGCGCTTCTCGCGGCGGATGCGGAGCTGTTCTGGTAGATCATCTTCTACTGCTGGCGTGTTTTCAGTCGTCATAATGGCGAGATTCTACCTTTTACTCTTACTGATTCTTCTCATGTATTAATCGAAGGCCAATCAAGGTCAAATCCGGCTCGTATTCATCGATGGTCTCCGCCACGCCAATAATTAATGGCGCTAAACCACCAGTTGCAATGACGGTTGGCGCTTGATCGTAATCGAGAGCTAATTCCGCAGTAATTCGATCGACCAAACCATCTACTTGGCCGGCAAAGCCAAAGATAGTTCCAGATTGGAGCGCCTCAACTGTGTTCTTACCGATGACGCTCTTCGGGCGAACGAGCTCGACTTTTCGTAATTGAGCTGCGCGAGATGCAAGTGCATCTACCGAGATTTCGATGCCGGGAGCGAGCGAACCGCCGAGGAACTCACCCTTTGGTGAGACCACATCGAGATTTGTTGATGTTCCAAAATCAACAACGATAGCTGGTCCGCCGAACAAGGTATGTGCAGCGAGAGTATTTACGATTCGATCTGCACCGATCTCTTTTGGATTATCGACTAAGAGTTGGACTCCGGTCTTTGTTCCTGGCTCCACAATTGTTGTTGGCAGATCGGCAAAGTAGGTAGCAATCATGGTGCGAAGTTCGCGCAGAGTAGCTGGCACGGTTGAGCAGATAGATAGACCTGTTAATGAATAGCCAGAGATCAACGCGCTAAATTGAAGCCATAGTTCATCAGAAGTTGAACGTGGGTCGGTCTTTACTCGCCATGACTTTATGAGCTCTTTACCCTCGAAAATTCCTAGGACGGTATTTGTATTTCCAACATCGACTGTTAATAGCATCGCCTACTCCGCTCTTAGATCTAAACCGATATCAAGTACTGACGCACTATGTGTGAGTGCGCCGATAGCAATAAAATCAACGCCTGAGTCAGCATATGCTCGTGCGTTATTGATAGTTATTCCACCAGATGCCTCCAACTTGGTTGCGCCGGCGACTATTGCAACTGCCTGTGCGCAGAGCTCTGGGCTCATATTGTCGAGGAGAACTAAGTCAGGGTGAAGCGGCAATACCTCTCGCAACTGATCCAAGGTATCGACCTCAATCTCAATTGGAGCATCTGGAAAAGCGTTGCGTACCGCTGAGAAAGCTGGTGCAACTCCCCCAGCTGCAGCAATGTGATTATCCTTTATGAGCGCGGCATCTGAGAGTGACATTCGATGGTTGGTGCCTCCGCCCATACGGACTGCGTACTTTTCTAATTGGCGATATCCGGGTGTTGTCTTTCTCGTATCACGCACCAGGCACTTACTTCCAGCCACGGCTGCAACCCATTGAGCAGTCTCACTAGCGATACCACTGAGATGGCCAACGAAATTTAGTGCAGTGCGTTCGGCCAATAGTATTGCTCGAGTATTTCCAGTTACCGTCAGCAAGACATCGCCTGCGCTCACTACCGAACCATCTAACTTAACGATTGAGATATCGGTAAGGCCTACCTCTTCCAAGGTGGCTTTAACCATCTCAATACCTGCCAGCACACCTGATTTGCGTGCGACAAAGTCGGCGGTACTGACTGCGCTAGCTGCGATAGTTGCGACAGATGTGACATCTTGCCCACCTTGTAGATCTTCAGCGAGAGCTCGCTTAATCAAATCCCGATCAATCATTTATCGCCAACCTCCTGATAGCCAGTCGTCCAAGCACCGCTCTGATCCAGTTGTTGCACGATGCGCTTTCGCCATAGATCACTTGTATCTGGAAAATCTTCACGCCA
>JBEGTC010000019.1:0-12995 GCA_041179565.1 Actinomycetota bacterium | reverse complement strand
CAGATTGATTACTTATTGCGGGGACGACGATGGCCCGGAGGGCAAAGGGTAGCAACCTTGGCGACGAGATGACTACTTAATCGACTGGTTAAATCTCAGGCATCTGGGCGGGAGCCAGGTGGCGAAACTAAGCCACCGAGGCGTGGAAGAGCTGGCCGATGCCTGCGGTGATCGCCATGCCGAGGCAGCCACCGATAAGGACGCGCAACGTTGGAATGAGCAGCTTGGAGCCAGCAGTCTTTGCACCTATGGCACCGGCGATGATCAGCCCTACGATGGTAAAGGCGACGATTGAGAACGAGATGCTCTTCACAGTTGGAGCGAAGGCGGCGATAAATGGGATGAGGCCGCCAAAGGTGAATGAGAGGGCTGAGGCGATTGAAGCTTGCATAGGGCGAGCTTTACTGTGGGGATGGTGGCCCAGCTCATCGCGAAGATGGGTGTTGAGCGCATCCTTCTCTGTGAGTTGAACAGCGACTTGGCGGGCGAGGCTCTCGTCGAGGCCCCGCTCCTTGTAGATCTCAACCAACTCTTCAAGTTCGCCCTCTGGATCAATTGCTAAATGTTCAATCTCCAGCAATCGATCAGACTCTTCAATATCGGTCTGCGATCTCACTGAGATGTATTCGCCGACCGCCATAGAGAGCGCTCCCGCAGCGATACCAGCTGCACCGGTAGAGATGATGATCGACTTTGCATTATCGAGCGAAGCGCTAGCAGCGGCTACTCCCACCATCAAAGAAGCAGTTGAAACAAGTCCATCATTGACTCCCAGTACCGCTGCCCGGAGCCAACCAGCGCGATGTGCTTTATGCTCGAGATTGCGGAGATAAACCTCTTCTAAACCCATATTTCTACCCTACCGTGAGGTGCGGGAAAATCTACGGAATAACGCGAGCGAGATTACGCCAACAACAATTGCGACGAAGATATTAACGCGCACCCCCGCGATGAGGTTGGCTTCATCGATACGCAGGTACTCGAAGAAGAATCGCCCGAGACAATACCCGGCGACATAGAGGGAGAAGATCTGCCCTGGCGCCATTCGCTGCTTGAGCGAGATTAAGAAGATAGCGAGGACAAAGCACCAGAGAGATTCGTAGAGGAAAGTTGGGTGAAAAGTTTCAAATTCGGCATACCCAAATGGGCGGAGCGAGCGAGGAATCTCAAGACCCCATGGAAGATCTGTGGGGCGTCCGAAGAGTTCGCCATTAAACCAATTGCCCCACCGGCCAAGCGCCTGAGCCAAGAGAATTCCTGGTGCGAGAGCATCGGCGAAGTAGCGAAATTGAGGGAGCTCTCGCTTCATAGCTAATTGGCGATAGGTGATAAATGCAGCCAGGGTTCCGAGAGCAATTGCTCCCCAAATTCCTAAACCGCCCTCCCAAATCTTCACAATATCTGTGAGGTCACCGTTACTTCCGAAGAATCGTTCTGGCGTCGTAACTACGTGATAAAGGCGTCCGCCAATTACTCCCGCCGGTACCGCGACAACTGCGACATCGCTGACTACGGAATGCGCAGTAGGAAAGGCGGCGATAAATCGTTTATTTCCGAGCCAGATTGCAATCGCAACTCCGGTAATGATGCAGAGAGCGTAAGCGTGAACAGTGAACGGACCAATTTCAAAGACCGAGATGCTCGGCGTTGGAATTGAACGAACCACCTTAGCCGCGTTCTACAGCGGCTTTAAACTTCGCAGCGTCGAAGTACTCGGTATTGCGATCGATTGCCTTGCCGCCGACGAGGACTGTTGGAGTTGAGTTAATTCCGCTCTTAGCGCCGGCATCTGCAACATTGCCGACCCATCCCTCAAACTTGAGATCATTGACGCAACTCTTAAAGCTTTCGCTGGTGAGCCCTACGGTCTCGGCGATGGAGATAAGCCGATCATTGCTCCACTCACCAGAATTCTCTACTGCTGGTTGGTTGGCATAGAGCGATAGGTGGTAATCAAGGAACTTACCCTCCTCATTTGCACATGCAACTGCATTTGCAGCGCGCACCGATTCTGTACCCAAGAAGGAGAGGGTGTGGAAACGCACGACCGCCTTCTTCTCGGTCACTAGTGAGTTGATGTACTGACCATTGAGCGCCTCAAACTCTTTGCAGATTGGGCACTGGAAATCTTCATAGACATCAACGACTGGAGCATCAGTAAGTTCTTCGTTAAAGGCAATCGCATAACCGTTATCAGCTGAAATGCCGGAGGGTATTGCATTCGATACACCCTTGCTCTTCGAGAGAACGGTCGGAATTACCATGATGCCAACAACGAGTACAACGACTCCAATGATGAGATAGCGAGTGAAATTATCTTTCCCAGGCTTTGGTGCATTCTTCTTCGCTGACATCAACTTCCTCTTTCACTCTCGTTGTAACTGTGGCTAACAGGGTAAATATATTGGTTATTGGCCTCTAACGCCGAGCGCAAGTTCGCGAACCAGTGAAGTTACTGCGGCGAGACCGCTCTCTAAGTCAGGGGCATCGAGAATCGCCTTTACAAAGGCGGAGCCGACAATGACGCCATCGGCGTATCTAGCAACTTCTCGGGCCTGCTCTCGAGTTGAAACGCCGAGACCAACAGCTACCGGGAGCGAGCTCACCTCTCGAATGCGTGCGACCAAGTTCTCGGCGCCGCTAGAGACGGTAGCTCGTGCGCCAGTGACTCCCATAATGCTGGCAGCATAGATAAAACCTTGACACTTGGCAGTCACCTCAGCCAGACGCTTATCGGCTGTGCTCAGTGCAACAACATAGATTGGATTGATTTTAGAGTTTGCAGTGGCTGACAACCAACGTGAAGACTCTTCAATCGTGAGGTCGGGGTGAATGACGCCAGAACCACCCCGATCGGCAATCGCTTGAGCGAAGTTATCAACGCCAAACTTCTCGATCGGATTCCAGTAGGTCATTACTACGGATGGAACGCCAGCATCGACTGCAACCTCAAGGGCATCGAGCACATCACCAGCCCCAGTTCCATTATTGAGCGCCGTTACCGCCGCGGCTTGGATAGTAGGTCCATCCATCACTGGATCGCTATATGGAAATCCGATCTCAATCGCATCTACTCCCCCATCAACGAAAGCTTGAATCACTCGATGGCAATCCTTGATGGTGGGAAAGCCTGCAGGGATGTATGCAATCAGCGCAGCGCGCTTCTCCGCGCGCGTCTTAACGAAGAGCTCTTCTAGCGGTGTGGACATGGCTTAGTTGCCATCCAATGGAATTCCAAAGTACTGCGCTGCAGTATGTACATCTTTATCGCCTCGACCGGAGAGGTTAATTAACAGGACTGCATCGGGACCAAGCTCTTTACCGACCTTGATTGCACCAGCGAGAGCATGTGCGGTTTCGATCGCCGGAATGATGCCTTCGGTCTTACAAAGGAGTGAGAATGCAGCCATCGCTTCGCTATCGGTGATGGCGCGATATTCAGCGCGACCGATGTCATGAAGATATGCATGTTCTGGTCCAACACCTGGATAGTCCAGTCCGGCAGAGATCGAGTGCGACTCTACCGTTTGACCGTTGGCATCTTGCAAGACATAGGAGCGGGTTCCATGGAGAACTCCTGGTGATCCACCGGTAATTGTTGCTGCATGGCGTCCAGTTTCAACGCCATCGCCACCCGCCTCAAGACCGATAAGGCGGACCCCTTCATCGCTGATAAATCGATGGAAAATTCCAATCGCATTAGAGCCACCGCCAACACAGGCGAGCACTGCATCCGGAAGACGACCAACTAAGTCGAGAACCTGTTGGCGCGCTTCTTCGCCGATAATTTTATGGAAATCACGGACCATAGTTGGGAAGGGATGTGGGCCGGCAACAGTTCCGAGGAGATAGTGAGTGGTCTCAACATTTGTTACCCAATCGCGCATTGCCTCATTGATTGCATCTTTTAAGGTGCGCGAACCTGAGGTTACTGGAACAACTTCTGCGCCTAACATCTTCATTCGTGCAACATTGAGAGCTTGGCGGCGAGTGTCTTCTTCACCCATATATACGACACACTCAAGGCCCATCAACGCCGCAGCGGTCGCTGATGCAACACCATGCTGACCGGCACCGGTCTCAGCGATGATGCGCTTCTTTCCCATCCGTTTGGTGAGCAACGCTTGGCCAAGAACGTTATTAATTTTATGGCTGCCAGTGTGATTGAGGTCTTCTCGCTTTAGAAGAATGCGGGCGCCGCCTGCGTGCTCAGCGAAGCGACGCGCTTCAGTAAGTATTGATGGCCGGCCGGTATATGTACGGTGCAGCTCTGAAAGTTCGAATTGAAAAGAGGGATCGTTAATCGCGTTTCGATGTGCGGCATCGAGCTCCTCAAGGGCTGCGATCAGCGCCTCCGGCACGAATCGACCACCATAGGGACCGAAGTGGCCGAGAATCTCAGATTGCTGCGCAGTAGTCATGGTTGAAGGCTACCTTTCTAGGCTATGAGGTGCGACCTAGAAGTTGCGCCATCGCAGATTGTGGGTCGCCCGCTTTAACGAGCGTCTCGCCTACCAAGATAGCTTGCGCACCCGCCTCTTGCGCCATAACAACCTCTGCTCGCTCCGAGATTCCAGATTCAGCGACTCGGATAATTGAGGAAGGAATTTCCGGTATCAAATCGGCGAAAGCTGCGAGATCAATCTCCAGCGTCTTGAGATTACGAGCATTAACGCCGATGATTCGTGGCTCGATCTCAAGGGCATCTTCAATCTCTTGTCGCGTATGCGTCTCGACTAAAACGGCCATCCCAAGCTCGGTTGCTAGATCGTAATAATCTTTCAATTGATTTTTAGATAGCGCTGCCACGATTAAGAGAACTACATCGGCGCCTGCAGCTCTCGCTTCCAGGAATTGATACTCATCAACCATAAAGTCTTTGCGGAGAATTGGAATGTCAATCTCAGAGCGCACGGCTTTGAGGTCTTCAAGCGAACCACCAAATCGTCTCCGCTCGGTAAGAACGCTCACTACCGCAGCACCAGCGGCTTGATATTGAGCCGCCAGCGCTCTCGGATCTGCGATGGTAGCTAACGCTCCCTTGCTCGGCGAGGAACGCTTAACTTCAGCAATCACTGTCATAGGCGCAGCCAATAGCCGAGGGTGGGCATCAATTACCGATGGGGCTTGATCGAGTTGTTCGTTGAGTTGCGACAATGGGAGGCGTCGAGCGTTGAGATCCTCACGAACTCCTTCGATGATTGAATCAAGCACGCTCATTGATTCTCATCCTTCACGCTTGGATCGATTCCACGATCTAGCGCTTTCCATGGAGAAATCTCACGAGCACGCTTGTTATCTCGCTCGTATCTTCCCGACAGGCGCATGCGGCGACTAATTGAGATAGCGACCACTGCAACCAAGACCAACGAGAGATTTAACTTCCACATTATCGGTTTCTCATCTCATTAGCGGTATTGACTGCGGTGAGAACTGCGGCAGCCTTATTGAGCGTCTCTTGATTTTCGCTCTCCGGATCCGAATCCGCCACAACACCGGCGCCCGCCTGCACATAGGCACGGCCATTTTTAATCAAAGCAGTACGGATTGCGATGCAGGTATCGATATTTCCAGTGAAATCAAAGTACCCAATCGCACCTCCATAGAGCCCGCGACGAGTTGGTTCGAGACGTTCGATAATCTCCATCGCACGTGGCTTCGGCGCACCAGAGAGAGTTCCAGCTGGAAAGACTGAGAATAAGGCATCGATAGGTGCGGCATCGTGGGCAAGTTCGCCAATTACGGTCGAGACGATATGCATGACATGTGAGTAGCGCTCGATGTGCATGAAATCAATCACTTCCACAGAACCCGGAGTGCACACTCGACCGACATCATTTCTGCCGAGATCTACCAACATTAAGTGTTCAGCTCGCTCCTTTGGATCGGCGAGAAGTTCTTCACCCAAACGAACATCTTCCTCTAGTGACGACGAGCGCTTTCGAGTTCCGGCAATCGGATGCACCATAACTTCACGGCCAGTCACCTTTACCAGCGCCTCAGGGCTCGAGCCGACAATCTCTACCCCACCCTCAAATCGGAAGAGGTACATATATGGGCTTGGGTTACTCAGCCGCAGAGCGCGATAGATATCGAGCGCATCGGCAGTTACTTCAGTGGAGAATCGTTGCGAGATTACGATTTGAAAAGCTTCACCTGCTCTGATCTCTTCTTTGGCAATCTCAACTTTTGCACGAAACTCCTCGGCCGAGACATTGCGATCAAAGGTTGGCGGGTGGAATTCAGGAATTTCGCTTACATCTCCAGCAAGCGAGCTCTGCAAATCTAAGTACATACGATCGAGGCGGTACTGCGCATCTGAGTACGCCTCATCGACTCGTTCATCTGAGCCATCCCAATTGATGGCATTCGCAATGAGCGTTACGGTGCCATTGCTATGGTCCATCACTGCAAGATCACTGGTGAGCATAAATGCAATTTCGGGCAGAGCGAGATCGTCGAGGGCGAGCGTTGGAAGAACCTCTAACCGTCGAACGGCGTCATAACCCATATAGCCAACCAGCCCACCGGTAAGTGGTGGCAATCCAGGGATCACCGGAGTCTTCAAATGTGCCACAGATTGTTTAAGCGCTTGCAATGGATCCATGCCACGAGGAACTCCAGCAGGTGGAGTACCTAACCACTCTGCTTGACCATTGAGTTCGGTCAAGGTTGTCTGGCTGCGAACTCCGATAAATGAGTATCGAGACCACGCTCCTCCATGTTCGGCGGATTCCAGAAGAAATGTTCCCGGGTTATTTTTTGCTAACTTCTTATAGAGACCAAGTGGCGTTTCCCCATCAGCTAAAACTCTTCGGTAGACCGGAATGACATTGTTATTACGTGCGAATTCACGAAACTCCTCTAGTTTCATTTACATGCTCGCAAGTCGTGTATGGAAGCAGGTTCGTTCGCCGGTATGACATGCAGCGCCAATTTGGTCGACCTTGATCAGTAGCGCATCGCCATCACAGTCGAGATCAATTGAAATAACTCGTTGGGTGTGGCCGGAAGTTGCACCCTTCTCCCAGAGCTCATTGCGACTTCGCGACCAATATGTGGCTCGACCGGTCGCCAAAGTTGCAGCAAGCGATTCGCGGTTCATATAGGCGAGCATCAGAACTTCGCCAGTCAGGTGATCTTGAGCGATTGCAGGAATGAGCTCAACGCCATCTTTGAGGAGCGCATCTACTTGGGCTGAGAGTTCAATCGCCATAGCCGTATTCTGCCTTAACGGCTGATCGCCTTGCGCACTGGATAACCTTGGAGATCGAGATATCGCTTGATATCACCGATTCTATGAACACCGAAGTGAAAGATAGAGGCGGCCAAGAGTGCATCGGCACCAGCATCGAGCGCAGCAGCAAAATCTTCCTGGCTTCCCGCGCCACCACTTGCGATAAGTGGGACTTTGGCGATCGCCCTCACCGCTTCAATCATCCCTATGTCATATCCAGCTCGAGTGCCATCTGCATCCATAGAGTTGAGAAGAATCTCGCCAACACCGAGTGCGCACGCGCGATCTACCCATTCGAGCGCATCAATGCCTGCACTTTGACGTCCGCCGTGAGTAGTTACTTCAAAGCCAGATTGAGTATTTGCGCGTCGCGCATCAACCGATAGAACTAGAACTTGAGAGCCAAAGCGATCCGCAATTTCAGCGATAAGTTCTGGGCGAGCTATAGCAGCGGTATTGATTGAGACTTTATCTGCGCCAGCGCGCAAGAGTCGATCAACATCATCTACGGTGCGAATGCCGCCGCCAACAGTGAGCGGAATAAATACCTGTTCAGCTGTTCGACGCACAACGTCAAGGGTTGTCTCTCGTCCCGCAACGCTCGCCGAGATATCGAGAAATGTGAGTTCATCTGCACCTTCACTGTTATAGAGCGAGGCCATCTCGACTGGATCACCGGCATCGATCAAATTAGTGAAATTGACGCCTTTAACAACTCGACCATCGGTGACATCGAGACAGGGAATTACGCGGACTGAGAGCGTCACTTCTTTGTCAGCTCCAGCGCCTGTTCCAAGGTAAATGCACCGGCATAGAGCGCCTTACCAACTATTGCACCTTCTACTCCAATATTTCGAAGCTCACTCAGTGCGGTGATATCTGCCAACGAAGAGATGCCACCACTAGCTATGACCGGTTTCTTAGTTGCGGCGCAGACCTCACGCAGTAAATCTAAATTAGGTCCCTTTAAAGTTCCATCTTTGGTCACATCCGTGACAACATAACGTGCGCAGCCATCGCGCTCAAGTCGTTCAATAGTTTCGAAGAGATTGCCTCCCTCTTCAGTCCAGCCACGTGCTGCCAAGGTATGGCCTCTCACATCTAAACCAACTGCGATTCGATCACCGAACTCTGCGATGACACGTGAGGTCCACTCAGGATTCTCCAACGCTGCAGTGCCTAAATTCACTCGGCGGCAACCGGTAGCTAGCGCACGTTGCAGTGAAGCATCATCGCGAATACCTCCAGATAGCTCCACCTTGATATCCAATCGACCGACAACATCGGCGAGAAGCGCGGAGTTCTCACCACGACCAAAGGCGGCATCGAGATCAACTAGGTGGATCCACTCTGCGCCAGATGATTGAAAATCGAGAGCGGCATCGAGCGGCGATCCATATGCCGTTTCAGCATCGAGCTCGCCTTGAACTAAGCGGACAGCGCGACCATCTTTTACATCAACAGCAGGCAGTAACTCTAGATAGCTCATAGCGTCTTAACCCAGTTCTTAATCAATTGAAGTCCCGCCTCCCCGGACTTCTCGGGGTGAAATTGTGTCGCCGAAATTGCACCATCTTCAATTGCGGCGAGAAAACGTGTGTCGTAATCCGTCCATGATTGGAGCGCGCTACCGGCGATAGGTTCGGTGACTCCATATGAATGAACGAAGTAGAACGACTCGCCCTCAACGCCTTTAAAGAGCGCGCTATCTGTTGCTGGAAGAACGGTGTTCCAGCCCATATGTGGGAGGACTTTGCCTTTCAATTTATCTACCGTCGAAGGCCAGATCCCAACACCATTATGGTCGCCGTGTTCGCGGCCATGAGCAAAGAGAATCTGCATTCCCACACAGATTCCTAACGTTGGGCGTCCGAGCTCGATCCGCTTACGAACTAACTCACCACCACGTACTGAGGTGAGGCCCGCCATGCAAGCACCAAATGCGCCAACGCCTGGAACTACTACACCTTCTGCCTCCAACGCAGTCTCAAAGTCAGAAGTAACGACAACTTCTCGGCCAGACTTTTCAAAGGCGCGATGTGCCGATCGAAGATTGCCAGAGCCGTAATCGAGGATTACCAACAAGTTAGAGCGAACCTTTTGTGGAAGGAATTCCCGCCACACGTCCATCGAGAGCTACTGCGTCACGAAGCGCACGTGCAACTGCCTTGAACTGTGCTTCGAAAACGTGGTGGGCATTTCGACCTTCAAGCACACGAACATGGAGTGCGATGCGAGCCTCAGCAACTATCGACTCCCAAATGTGGCGGCCGAGAGTCGTATCAAATGTCCCAATAAGTTCAACAATCTCAGGTTGGCGGTGAACTAAATATGGGCGGCCAGAGAGATCAACTGCAGCCTGTACCAGTACTTCATCAAGTGGCACCATCGCATCTCCAAATCGACGGATTCCAGCCTTATCTCCGAGCGCCTCACGTAAGGCTTGGCCAAAAGCGAGTGAGGTATCTTCAACAGTATGGTGTGAATCAACATCGATATCACCAGATGTCTTGATAGTGAGATCAAAACCTGAATGCTTTCCAAGTTGCGACATCATGTGATCAAAGAATGGAACTCCGGTCTCCACTGCGATTGCACCAGTGCCATCCAGATTTAGGTCAACGAGAACGCTCGACTCTTTCGTTGTGCGTTCGACTCGTGCATGTCTCATAGCTTTCTCCATCCAGTAACCAGGTAGCTGACTAATTATTTCAACAATCGTGTGAGCGCAGAGATAAAGAGGTTATTGTCGGCTTCGCTGCCGATAGTCACTCGCAAGTAACCCGATAATCCCACATCACGGATAAGTACCCCTGCATCTAAGAGCCCTTTCCAGAGCTCGGCGGCTGGAATATCAAATCCTGAGAAGAGGAGGAAGTTTGCCTTGCTCGGAACCACCACAAGTCCGAGCGCCTCAAGTTGGCGCCTCACCTCTTCGCGATTGGCCACCAAGGTAGCTACATTGCCAAGGAGTTCGCCTTGATATTCGAGGGCAACTTCGCCAGCTGCCTGAGTTATAGAACTCAAGTGATAAGGAAGTCGAACTAGAAAGAGCGCGTTTACTACTGCCGGGTCGGCGACGAGATAACCAAGGCGAACACCGGCGAAAGAGAACGCTTTGCTCATAGTGCGGATTACAACAACGTTTGGATATCGATCAATCAAAGTTACTGCGGAGGTCTCATCGGAGAACTCTGCATAAGCTTCATCTACCACTAACAGCCCAGGTACTGACTTTGCAAGGCTTTCAATCTCGCCAATCGAAAGAGAAGTACCGGTTGGGTTATTTGGCGTAGTGATAAAGGTAAGAGCTGGTTGGCGCTCTTTAATCTGCTCTATTGCGCGGCCAACATCCAGAGTGAAGTCTGACCTACGATTTCCATCTATCCACTCAGTATTTGTCACTCGAGCAATCAACGGGTGCATTGAGTAAGAAGGCGTAAAGCCAAGCGCCCCATTCTCACCAAATGCCAAGAACAAGGATTGAATGATCTCGTTACTACCATTGGCAGCCCAGATATTTGCCTCTGTGAAATCGGTGGCTGAGAGCCCGTTGATAAATTTCGCTAAGCCGCTACGTAGCTTTATCGCATCGCGATCAGGGTAACGATTGAGATTCCGAGCAACCACTTCAATGCGCTGCGAGAGAGCTCGCGCTAAGTTTTCAGAGATTGCAAATGGGTTCTCGTTGGTATTGAGGATCGCCTCAGCTGGTAGCTGTGGTGCGCCATACGGAGATAGTGGTCGCAACTGTGTATTAAGCGGTAACCACTCCGGCCAGCTGCTCATCACTTCTCAAACCTGACTGAAATCGCCTCGCCATGAGCTGGCAAATCTTCCGCGTTCGCCAAGGTAATGACTGTAGGTGCGATATCAGTAAAGGCTGACTCGCTATATTCAATCAAGTGAACGCCACGTAAGAATGTCTGAACAGATAGACCACTGCTATGGCAGGCACAGCCACCAGTAGGCAGAACATGGTTGGAGCCAGCTGAATAGTCACCGAGTGATACCGGCGAGAATCGACCAATAAAGACAGCGCCAGCATTTCGAATTGCTTGGGCATCGCGGCGCGCATCGATAGTTTGAATCTCTAAATGTTCTGCCGCATATGCATTGACGACATCAAGTCCCTGTGCGACCGAATCAACGAGAACTGCAGCGGATTGGATACCGCTGAGCGCAGTACGGATACGATCAGCATGCTTTGTTGTGCTTACCCGCTTCTCTAACTCGATGGAAACATCATCGATCAACTTCTGTGAATTCGTCACCAGAACGGCAGCAGCTATTACATCATGCTCGGCTTGGCTAATTAGATCTGCGGCAACATCGGCTGCAACTGCGCTCTCGTCGGCGAGAATTGCGATTTCAGTAGGTCCTGCCTCTGAATCAATTCCGATGACTCCACGGAGCGCACGCTTTGCTGCAGCAACATAGATATTTCCAGGGCCTGTGACCAGATCACATTTGGCAGCAACGCCATCCATTCCATAGGCAAAGAGAGCGATTGCTTGAGCCCCGCCTATTGCATATACCTCGGTAATTCCAAGAAGCGCGCAGGCAGCGAGAATTGTTGGATGCGGCAATCCGCCAAACTCAGCTTGTGGCGGTGAGGCAACTGCGATGCTACTAACCTTCGCAATTTGCGCCGGAATCACATTCATCAAGACCGAACTTGGATAGACGGCGCGACCACCTGGTACATAGAGACCGACCCGATCCACCGGAATCCACTTCTCGGAGACAGTGCCACCATCTACTACGCTGACTTTCATCTCATCTCGTGTCTGCGCCCCATGAACCTTCTTAATTCGTTGAGCAGATAGTTCGAGCGCGCTACGAACCTCCGGCGCCAACTCTGCGAGAGCCTTATCTAACGCTGATTGTGGAACTCGGATAGAAGCTGGTCGGACTCGGTCAAACTCTTCTGCCAGGGAGATCAAATCGGCTTCACTGCCGTTCTTTACCCGCTCGAGAATCGGCGCTATGGCATCGACCGCTGCTGCCACATCAAGGGTGGCGCGAGGAAGTTCGCGTTGGTATTGATCCTTAGAGAGGGCTCGCCCTCTGAGATCGACGCGTCTTAACATGGAGCTATTCTACTTTGCCAATACTCATCTCTGCGACGTGATTAGCCACGAACGATGCAGTCTGGACCGAGAATTGCCTTTAAATCTGCGCTGAGGCTTGGTGAAGATGTGACCAAGGCATCAACTTTGAGCGTTGTTGATTTCGCTTGATCGACAACATGGAGATGAACCTCTCGCTTGCCCGGATGTGAACGCAGAATCTCTTTCATTCGTTCAACAATTGGTGGCGTTACCTGTGAGGCTGGCAGCGAGATAAGCAATGGTCCAGTTGGGCCACCGGAGATATCTGGCATCGTCATCTCTAGCGCAGTGAAACGAACTTGCTCATCGGTTCGAGTAAAACGACCTCTTATTACAACGACGCGATCTTCGGTAAGTGAGAGCGCATATTGATTGTAGGTATTTGCAAAGAAGAGTGCCTCTATCGAACCCTCTAAGTCTTCGATATTGACTACCGCCCACGACGCACCTTGGCGCGAAACTTTCCGCTGCACGCCGGTGATGAGCCCGCCAATTGTGACTACGCCATCCGGTACGCCATCATCAAGCAGAGCGCTGATTGACATATCGGTATGGGAGCGAAGTACATGCTCGACTCCCAACAACGGGTGATCCGAGACGTAGAGGCCAAGCATCTCGCGCTCGAAAGAGAGCAGCGTGCCTTT
>JBEGTC010000018.1:0-13735 GCA_041179565.1 Actinomycetota bacterium | reverse complement strand
CTCCTCGACTGTGCGCTCGAGCGGGATGCGGAGGCGGCGTGCGCGATCCTCACCCGGCACGTCGACGGCTGCGTCGAGCATACGCTCGCGGGCGGGGCGCTGTGATGGCCGACGATCTCCACAACCCCGCCTCCGTCGGCGAGAGCGCCTACCAGCGCATCCGCGCCGACATCGTGTTCGGCCGCCTCGAACCCGGCCGCAAGCTGAAGCTCGACGGCCTCAAGGCCGCCGGCGTCACAATCCTTGGCACTAGCCCAGGCGCCATCAATCTCGCCGAAGAGCGTGGTGCTTTCGGTGATGTACTGAAGTCTAAGAACTTAACTGCGCCTGAGTTTGGCATGGCCTCGTCAGAGGGCGAAGCTATCGCCATCGCGCAGCGCATTGGATATCCAGTGCTTGTTCGTCCATCCTTTGTCTTGGGAGGTCGAGGCATGGAGATCGTATATGACGATGCCGCGCTCTCGGGCTTCATTACCCGTGCAACATCAATTACGCCGGACCATCCAGTACTAGTTGATCGTTTTCTCGATGCAGCAATCGAACTCGATGTAGATGCTCTCTACGATGGTAAAGATCTCTTCCTCGGCGGAATCATGGAACATATTGAAGAGGCGGGAATCCACTCCGGTGATTCAGCATGCGTACTACCCGCAATGACGATCTCAAATGAGGCCCGCGAAGAAGTTCGACGAGCAACTCTAGCTATTGCAGAGGGAGTTGGCGTTCGAGGTCTTATCAATATTCAATTTGCGATGGCTGGAAATATTCTCTATGTACTGGAAGCTAATCCTCGCGCATCTCGTACCGTTCCTTTCGTCTCCAAGGCCACTGGCGTCCCACTGGCAAAGGCGGCGGCGCGAATATCTCTAGGTTCAACAATCGCCGAGTTGAAAGAGGCCGGAATATTGCCTAATGCGGATGGCGGAACTCCACGCGGAGTAAGCGTTAAAGAGGCAGTTCTGCCATGGAATCGCTTCCGCCGTTCAGATGGGCGTGGTGTCGATGCTGTACTTGGACCGGAGATGCGATCTACCGGTGAGGTCATGGGCATCTCGTCAAGCTTTGGTGGCGCCTATGCCAAATCACAGATTAGCTCATTCGGTCCGCTGCCAAAGAGCGGTTCTGTCTTCATCTCGCTCGCCGATAAGGATAAGGCGGCCGGAGTTGAAGCAACTCGAGCTCTCGTCGAACTTGGCTTTAGAGTTCTCACTACCTCTGGAACTTCGCAATTTATGAGTTCGCATGGCGTTCAGACTTCGGCGGTTCGAAAGAATTCAGAGGGTCGCGGCCCGCTGGGTGAGCCCACCATCGTAGATATCCTGAACTCTGGTGAGATCGACTTGGTAATTAATACCCCGGTCGGCCGCGGAACTCGAGCAGATGGCTGGGCAATTCGTACCGCATCTGTACAGCGCAATATTCCAATCATTACAACCACCCCTGGTTTTAGCGCTGCAGTAGAGGGAATTCGCGTACTTCGCCAAGGTGATCTCGACGTTAAATCGATCCAAGAGTGGCTAGCATGAGCACAATCAATAAAGCTGCCGCACAACTGACTGCAACCCTTATCTCCAATAAGCGAATCGGTGCCTATCACCAATTGATCTTTAGCGTCGGTGATGTTGTCCGTCATTGTCGCCCTGGAAACTTCATTGCGATTCAGGTAGGTGGCGATAGTTCGCGAATGGTTCTTCGTCGCGCATTTGCCATCTCGCGCACCTCAGAGAGCGCGCAATTTGGTGGAACGGTCGAACTCATCGTCGCCCCACACGGCAGCGGGTCTAAATGGCTCTGTTCGCTATCAGAGGGCGCTGAAGTTGATGTGGTTACTCCGCTCGGCAAGGCTTTTGGAATCCCTACGGAACCAGTGAACGCTCTATTAATAGGTGGAGGTTATGGCTCCGCACCACTCTTTGGGTTGGCCGATTTACTCAAATCACGCGGATGCAAAGTTGATATGGTCTTAGGTGCAAGTGTCGGAAGCAAGATTTATGCACCGATGGAGGGTAAGCGATCAGTCAATTCGCTGAAGATTTTCACCGAAGATGGTTCGATGGGTGAGACCGGTCGGGTTACCTCTCAATTGGCAGAGATTATCGCCGAACGCGGAGTCGAGATTATCTACTCATGTGGCCCTATGGCGATGCTTAAGGCGATTACCGACATTGCGACAACGCTCGGCGTTATGCATCAAGCCTCAGTTGAAGAGTCAATGGCTTGTGGTATCGGCATCTGTATGACCTGCGTGCTCCCGGTACGTGGCGATGATGGAAACATCTCAATGAAGCGTTCCTGTATAGATGGCCCGGTCATGGATGGCGCCAGCGTCTGTTGGGATCTTGTCGGCAAGAGTACGGAGCTACTTGGATGAGCAGCCAGAACGTTGATATCTCGACCACGCTGGGAAACGCCTGGTTTCCGGCTCCGATCTTTACCGCCAGCGGTTGCGCAAGTAGCGGCAAAGAGTTGGCGCAATTCTTTCCACTAAGAGAAATTGGTGCTGTTGTCACTAAGTCTGTGATGAATAAGCCGCGCCATGGCCGCCCGACTCCTCGAATGGCAGAGACTCCTTCTGGAATGCTCAACTCAATCGGATTGCAGGGACCTGGAATAGATGCCTTTCTAGCAAACGATGTTCCATGGTTACTGGCACAGAACGCGCGAGTCATTGTCTCTATTGCGGGGGAGACCGCTGATGAGTATGCGGTTCTTGCCCGCAAACTTCGTTCAACACCAGGTATTTCAGCTATTGAGGTAAATATCTCCTGTCCTAATGTTGAAAATCGCGGTTTAGTTTTCGCGACTGACCGCGACACCTCCTGCAGGGTTATTGATGGCGTTCGAAAAGTTATCGGCGGTGAGATTCCCATATTGGCCAAGCTCACTCCTGATGTCACTAATATCGCAGATGTTGCTCGTGGCGTGATCGACTCCGGAGCGGATGGTTTGGCGCTCATCAATACAGTATTGGGAATGGTTATTAATCTCGACACGATGCGACCACATCTCGGTGGAAAAACTGGTGGGTTATCAGGTCCAGCGATACGTCCGATCGCCGTTCGTGCTATCTACCAAGTAAGAGAGGCGCTTCCTAACGTTCCTATTCTTGGCATGGGCGGAGTTTCAACAGGGCGCGATGCGCTCGAGTTGATTCTTGCTGGAGCTTCAGGAGTATCGGTTGGAACTGCAAGTTTTGGAAACCCAACGGCAATCATCAACATACAACGAGAGCTTCAAGAGCTCTTAGCGCAACGAGGATTTACCTCACTTAAGCAGGCAATTGGTTATGCGCACCGCGCCTAGATATAGGAGAAGAAGATGAGCTCACCGATAATCCTTGCAGTCGATACCCACGATTTTGATATCGCGAAGCGCTGGATCGAAACTACTCGCGAAAGTGTGAGCGTCTACAAGTTGGGTCTCGAATTCTTTCTCACCTTTGGTGCGAAGGGAGTAACTGAGATTAAGGACGAATTTGGAGTCGATATATTTCTTGACCTTAAACTCCACGATATTCCTAATACCGTCTCATCAGCGGCGAAGGCGATATCCAAGATTGATCCACGCTTTCTCACAATCCATGCATCAGGTGGCGCTGCGATGGTGAAGGCCGCGGTCGAGGCGGTACCTCATATCGAAATAACTGCAGTTACTATCCTCACCTCACTCTCAGAGGAAGATCTCTTCCAAATCGGTTATGCCAACCCAGCGCTAGAGAGCGCGGTCTCACTCGCTGAACTTGCTACACGCTCTGGTGCGCGAGCAATCGTCTGCTCACCGCTAGAGATTGCGGCGATACGAAGCGCCGTTGGTGATGCGCCAACTATCATCACTCCTGGGGTAAGACCTGCGGGATCATCGAAGAGCGATGATCAAGTTCGCACTATGACTCCTGAGGATGCAATAGCAGCTGGAGCCAACTTTGTGGTCATAGGTCGGCCAATAACTGGAGCCTGGAGTAACGGTCCGCAGGCGATGGCGAGAGCTGCGAAAGATATCGCCGACGGCATCGCTGCTTCCACCAAACGATAGAATCTCATCATGGCTCTCCCTCCAGTACGTTCCCAAGCGGAGCGGGAGTCCGCCCTTGCAGTTGCCAAGTTAGCGAGACAGGAACGGGCAGCAGCTAAGGCGAAACTTGCTAGTGGCGATTTTTCAATCTCACATATCTTCGAATTGGCTCAATCGCAGGAGTCGATAGCGAAGATGAAAGTCGTAGAGCTTCTCGAATCTATACCTGGATATGGCAAGATTCGCGTTCAAACGCTGATGGAACGGCTCCATATCTCAACCGGTCGTAGAGTAAGAGGGCTGGGTCACCATCAACGCGAAGCGCTATTAAAGGAGTTTGCAATTCCATCATCAGGCGAACGTGGCCAACTTCTAGTTCTCTCTGGTCCTGGGGGAGTTGGCAAGAGTTCTGTTGCAAAGGCGCTACGTCAGACTCCTGGGTTTATGGTTAGCATCTCGGCGACAACAAGAGCCCCCCGGTTTAATGAGATCGACGGCGTCGATTACTTCTTCTACTCCAATGAAGAGTTTGATGCCGCTATCCAGGCGGGAGAGTTCCTAGAGTGGGCAGAGTTTGCTGGCAACCGCTACGGAACACCACGCGCAGCTGTTGAGGAAGCTCTAGCGAAGGGCACCCATGTACTTCTCGAGATTGAGATTGCTGGTGCCAAACAGGTGAAGTCGGTGGCACCGCAGGCCCAACTCATATTCTTGGAGCCTCCCTCATGGGAGGAGCTGGTCTCTCGCCTTGAAGGCAGAGGCACGGATTCACCGGAACGAAGAGCTGCCCGCCTGGCGCTAGCGCAGGAGGAGCTATCTGCTGCCTCATTTTTCGATACCGTCCTAGTAAATGAGCGGGTCGAAGAGGTGGTCACAAGCCTGATAAGATTAGCGACCTCGCACGGCGGAGCTAAATAACGGGCCTAGATGACTCGTTTTGATAGCTGGTTTTAGTTAAATTTAGTGAGATGAGATAAAGGGGATCCCATGAGCGGACATGCAGACGGAATTACCAACCCACCTATCGATGAACTTCTCGATAAGAGCGGTTCTAAGTACGCTCTCGTCCTCTATGCTGCAAAGCGCGCCCGCCAGATCAACGCCTACTACTCACAGTTGAATGAAGGACTCCTCGAGTATGTGGGTCCTCTGGTAGATACCTATGTTCATGAGAAGCCACTCTCGATTGCGCTCCGTGAGATTAATGAAGGCCTACTTACTATCGAAAATCTAGAGCCGACTGCATAATTCCACTTTAGACAATTTAAAAGAATTTAGAGACGATGTCCGCCCCATCACGAGAAGTTATTCTCGGTGTTGGAGGCGGCATCGCTGCTTTCAAGGCCTGCGATCTTCTGCGAAGGTTGCAGGATCGCGGTGAATCGGTAACGGTCGTTCCTACTCCATCAAGCCTTAACTTTGTAGGGAAGGCAACATGGGAAGCGCTCTCGGGCAAGACTGTAACAACCGGGGTATTTGAAGCGGTCGATCAAGTTCGCCACGTCTCTCTGGCGCGCCAGGCGAAAGTTTTGATCATCGCCCCTGCGACCGCCGATTTAATATCACGCATTGCAGCGGGCAGGGCAGATGATCTCCTAACAAATATTGTCTTAGCAACAACTGCGCCGGTAGTGATTGTCCCGGCTATGCACCCAGCAATGTGGTTCAACCAGGCTACCCAGCAGAATGTTGAGACTCTTCGACGACGCGGTTACGCAGTTATGGAACCTAGTGAAGGAGCGCTGACTAGTGGCGATGTCGGTAAGGGACGTTTCCCCACTACTGAAGAGATTATCGATTTCTATCAAAGGGTGAATGCGCCACAGGACTTGTTGGGTAAGAGAGTTCTTATCTCAGCGGGTGGAACACGCGAGGCTATCGATCCGGTTCGCTTTATCGGTAACAAGTCAAGCGGTAGGCAGGGAGTTGCTTTAGCGGAGGCTGCTCGCCTGCGAGGAGCTTCGGTAACTCTAGTGACCGCAAATAGTGAAATCCCGACCCACCACGATATTAAAAGATTAGATGTTGAGTCAGTCGCGCAGATGCAGATCGCACTTGAGGCGAACTTTCCGGAGTCCGACTATCTCTTTATGTCTGCTGCGATCTCAGATGTAAGACCCGCTCAATTTTCAACGGCGAAGATTAAGAAAGGTTCGCTCGGTGAGATTCCACTGGTAGAGAACCCAGATGTTCTATCAGGATTAACTGCAAATAAGTCGCATCAGGTCGTCGTGGCATTTGCAGCAGAGACCGAAGAGAACGCAGAATCTGAGGCTCTCTCAAAGCTTGAGCGAAAGCGCGCCGATCTCATCTTTCTTAACAATGTATCCTCGGGAGCCATCTTTGGTTCAACGAATACATCAGGGAAGATCCTTGATAACTCCGGAGTCATTGAATCAACAGGTGAGATTTCAAAGGAGAAACTCGCCAACATACTTATCAATCACGCTATCTCCATCTCTCATAAGTTAGGCTAACCTCATGTCAAAGCGTCTCTTCACCTCAGAATCTGTTACTGAAGGACATCCAGATAAGATCGCCGATCAAATCTCGGATGCCATCCTCGACTCCTTGCTCACACAAGATTCGACCAGCCGTGTTGCTGTTGAAACTCTGATCACAACCGGGCAAGTACACGTTGCTGGAGAGGTGACCACAACCGGTTACGCGGACGTTATGGGAATCGTACGAGATACCGTTATTGGAATCGGTTATGACTCATCAGTTAAAGGTTTTGATGGAAATAGTTGCGGCGTATCGATCTCTATTGGTCAGCAATCTCCTGATATCGCCCAAGGCGTTAATGATGCCTTCGAGCATCGCGTGGCTTCCGCTAGCGATCCACTCGACCTACAGGGCGCTGGTGATCAAGGTCTTATGTTTGGCTATGCCTGTGATGACACCAAAGAGTTGATGCCGCTTCCTATATTCCTTGCCCATCAGCTCTCTCAGCAGCTCTCCAAGGTACGTAAGTCAGGCGAACTTAGCTACCTGCGACCAGATGGAAAGACTCAAGTCACTATTGAGTACGATGGTGACCGCGCGGTTGCGTTAGATACTGTTGTTATCTCAAGCCAGCACGCCGAAGAAGTGGATGTTTCCAAGCAACTCACCCCTGAGATCATCAAGTATGTCATCGATCCGATATTGGCCGAGATTGATCTCCCTCGCAAGGATCTTCGCACCCTAATCAATCCAACTGGACGCTTTGTAATTGGCGGCCCTATGGGTGATGCTGGTCTGACCGGTCGAAAGATTATCGTTGATACCTACGGAGGAATGGCTCGCCATGGTGGCGGTGCATTCTCCGGAAAAGATCCTTCTAAGGTCGACCGCTCAGCCGCTTACGCGATGCGTTGGGTTGCCAAGAATGTAGTTGCAGCAGGGCTAGCTCGCCGCTGTGAGGTACAAGTTGCCTACGCTATCGGTAAGGCGCAGCCGGTAGGTGTCTTTGTTGAGACCTTCGGTACCGAGACTGTCGCAATCTCCAAGATTCAGAGCGCGGTGACTGAGGTATTCGATCTCCGCCCAGCAGCGATCATTCGCGATCTCAATCTTCTTCGACCAATTTACTCTCAGACCGCCTCCTATGGACACTTCGGTCGCGAGCTTGCCGACTTCACTTGGGAGAGAACAGATCGAGTCGCAGCGCTCCAAGCTGCAGTCAAGTAACTCGATCACAGAGCGCTCAACTGTGAAGGGCGGCCTTAAATTAAAACAAGAGGTGGCACCTCACCGCTTTCTGGCGACCGGCGGTGAGCGCCTCGCGCAGGTGTGGGTGGATAGCTCTGTCTATCATCTCGACCAGAAATTCTCCTATCTGATCCCGCATGAAATTGATGAGAAGATTCGAATTGGTTCATTTGTAACCGTTCCTTTTAATGGTCGCGAGCTCTCAGCGGTAGTTACTTCAACCGAAACCGCGGCATCGACTTCTGGGTTAAAGTCCATTACGAAGATTGTTGGAAGCATCCCACCTTGTACTCCGGAGATTCTCCAACTCATTGAAGCAGCCGCTACGAGATACGCATGCCATCCCTTCGATCTGATTCGGTCAGCAATCTCTGATCGGATGGCAACGCTCGAGCGAAATTATCTCGCCCCGCTCGATGACGTTGAAGCGGTAAATACAAAGGTAGAGCGAATTTTTCTCCAACTCCCACCTGCCAAAGCTCCATTACCGCTCATTGCGCAGAAGGTCGAAGCTCTTGCCAACGGCGGGGGAGTAATAGCAGTTCTGCCTACAAGTCGTGAGGTGCAGAATCTCAGTTCTCAACTAAGTGCATTGGGAGTAGCCCATACCGTCTTTGATTCTTCGCAACCTAAGTCAATCCAATATCAATCCTTTCTAGATGTGCGCACTGGTCTCAGTAAGGTTGTGATCGGGACTCGATCATCTATCTTCGCCCCAGTACGAAGTTTAAGAAACATCATTATCGTCGGCGATAACTCTGAACACTTTTATGAGCAGAGATCACCAGGGTGGAACGTTCGAGATATCGCTCTCCTTAGGTCCAAGATCTCAAAGGTCAGTCTTACCTTTATCGGATATACGCCCTCTGCTGAGCTAATGAGATTGATTGACGAGAAATGGGTCTCGCTCAAACGTGCTCGTGGAAAGGTGAAGGTAAGCACTTTTGAACAGATAAATGGCGAACTTCTCCCAAGCCGCGCTATCTCGAATATCAAGCGGGCGCTAGCGACCGGACCGGTTCTATTTCTCGTGCCACAGAAAGGCTATGCCCAAGCCATTCGATGCACCAAATGTAGAACCATCGCCCGTTGCCAGTGTGGTGGTGCTTTGGAGAAACGTGGCGAGCAGAGCCCAATTACATGTAACCACTGCCTAGCTATCTTCTCTCCGTGGAAGTGCTTATGGTGCGGCGGCGTTACCCCTTCAATCATCTCTAGAGGAATAGAGCGCCACCAGCATGAAATTGGACTTCTCTTTCCTGGGGTATCGACTCATTTTTCGACTAAGGAGCACCCTGTTTCAGAGACGGCAGGAAAAGGAATCTATCTCGCTACGCCCGGCATGGCGCCAATGTGCAAATCTGGATACTCCGCAATCGTTGTGCTTGAGGGAGATAGGTTTCTCAATCAACCAGATCTCCGTGCAAGTGATAGAACACGCGAGATCTTCTTTACTCATGCGGCGTTAGGCAACACTGAGGCTCATATCATTCTTATCCAAGGTGAAGGTCATTCGATATCAACAGCTCTCACAACGTGGAATCCATTTCCAATCATTGCTCGAGAAATGACAGAGCGGAGCGATCTCGGGCTGCCACCATTTTCTCGCGCTGCAACGCTGACCATGGAGCTGACTGAGATTGTAAAGTTACAACGCGCGCTATCGACTGCTAGGGAAGAGGGCCGTATTCCTAAATCTTCAAAGATTCTTGGCCCGATTAAGAGCGGAAATCAAGCAACGTTGGTCCTAACCGTCGATGTACATGAGGGTGATCATTTGGTGGGGACGCTTCATGAGTTCATGAAGCGGAGAAGTTTGGCCAAGAAGTCGATGCCCACACTTAGGATTGACCCGTATTCTCTCTCGCATTAGATAGAATGCGCACATGTCGATTCAACCTATCCGCCATTTCGGTGACCCGGTATTGGTTACCCCTGCGAGCGAGGTTGATACCTTTGATAAGGAGCTTCGTCTCTTAGTTAAAGATTTAACTGAGACGATGCTGGATGCTCCGGGTGCCGGTTTAGCCGCTCCGCAGATTGGGGTATCACTGCGGGTTTTCGTCTGGGATGTAGATGGCGCTCTAGGACATCTCATCAACCCTTCGCTCGATCTAAGTTCAGAGCTGCAGGAAGGTGACGAGGGTTGTTTAAGTTTTCCAGAGCTTGTCTATCCAACCCCTCGAGCAATGCGAGCTGTTGCCAAGGGCTTTAATATGCATGGTGATCCCATTGTGGTCGAAGGTACCGAACTCCTTGCTCGCGCACTTCAACATGAGACTGATCATCTCGATGGAATCCTCTTTATCGATCGCCTCTCCGCAGATGATCGAAAGGCTGCCATGAAGGAGATTCGCGAGTCAGATTGGTTTGGCATGGCCACCGAGCTTGGTTCCCAACCTGAGATTAGAGTTTCACCTCACGACCCATTTGGTCGTGCCCGTTAATGCGTCTTGCTATAGCAGCATCGCCAGAGGTAGCAATACCTACAATTGAAGCGATCGTTCAATCAGACCACAGTCTGATAAGAATTATCTCGCAACCTGACCGGCCAGCAGGACGGGGCAAATTACTCACTCCAACGCCGGTATCGCAATGGGCGATCGACTCACATGCCGAGTTGGTTCGCCCGAGCGATCTCGCTCAACTTGCCTCTGCTGTCGAAGATGTGGATTGTGTAATCACTATTGGCTATGGAGTATTGATCACTCCTGATGTACTTTCTATTCCGCGATTCGGCTTTCTTAACCTCCACTTCTCGCTTCTTCCGCGATGGCGGGGAGCAGCGCCAGTGCAACGGTCGATTGAAGCGGGCGATCTGGTAACTGGAGTTACCGTCTTCCAGTTAGATGAAGGAATGGATACCGGTCCTATCTACTCGGTAGCTCGATTCGCTCTCGATTCAGATATTACGAGTGACGAACTTCTGACTGAGTTAGGTGAGCTCGGCATTGAACCAGTATTGGAAGCGCTTTCGATGGCTGAGCGTGGGATTCGACCTACACCTCAGAGTAGTGATGGAGTTTCTAGGGCTCGAAAGCTAAGCAAGGCAGAGGGTGAAATTGACTGGCGAAGAAGCGCGAATGAGATAAGTGCGAAGATACGTGCATTCACCAGTAATCCTGGCGCATGGACTTCCTTTCGGGGGACACAATTGAAGATAGTTGCGCCAATCGTCTCAGACATCACGCTATCTCCTGGCGAGATTGCGATCCTTGAAAAGAAGGTCTATATCGGCACCGGCACAACTGCGCTAGAGATCGGAACAATTACAGCACCGGGCAAGACGAGTATGTCTGCGTACGCATGGGCCAACGGTGCGCGAATAGCTGCCGGAGAAAGATGTGAGTAATTTCCCGCCAAAGAAATTTACCAAACCCCGACCTGATGCTGCTCGCTTACTCGCATATGACGTTATATCTGAGGTAAATCAGCGTTCCGGTTATTCGAATTTGCTTCTTCC
Source organism: Actinomycetota bacterium (assembly GCA_041179565.1). Taxonomy (GTDB): domain Bacteria; phylum Actinomycetota; class Actinomycetes; order Nanopelagicales; family Nanopelagicaceae; genus Planktophila. The sequence goes on along the minus strand of JBEGTC010000018.1, from coordinate 2,568 downwards.
ACAGGCGCTGACCGCTTCACAACTTGATGAACGCGATCGATCTTTTACAACGGAACTCGTCTATGGCACCCTCCGTATGCAGGGGCTTTATGACTACATCTTTTCGCAGATTAGTGACCGACCATGGATAGAGGTTGATAGAGATATCGTTGATCTCGCTCGCATGGGAGCCCATCAAATCTTCTCAATGCGCACCCCGGTTCATGCTGCAGTTTCAGCAACGGTTGATGTTGCCCGAAAGCAGCTAGGGGAGTCGAAGGGCAGCTTTATCAATGCACTTATGCGCAAAGCATCCGCGAAGGAGCTCTCCGAATGGATGGAACCAGTAGTTGATCTTGGCGACCCGATAGCGCGCTTAGCAATTCAATATTCACATCCGGTATGGATTGTCTCGGCCTATCTCGACCTCCTGAAGGATCTCGCCTTAGTCGAGAGAGAGTTGGTCTCGAATAACACGCCAGCCAAGCCGACCTTGGTTGCATGGCCGGGGGAGACAAATCAAACGGATTTGCTAGCGCTGGGAGCAACGGCAACTCAATATTCACACTATGGCGCCACCTATGATGGCTCGCCATCATCTCTTGAATTAGTCCGCCATCGTAAAGCTGGAGTGCAAGATGAAGGTTCGCAACTCGTCGCCAGCATCTTCTCTGATGTCACATCTGATGCGGCGGTGACGTTAGATCTCTGCGCAGGTCCTGGCGGAAAGGCTGCGCTCTTATCTCACATCATCGACCAAGATGGTCGTGATTTTATCGCCAATGAAATCTCCGAACCGAGAGCGAAGTTGGTAAAGAACGTCATTGGTAAGTTCGGCGTGAATGTTGGTGATGGTAGAGAGATTGCATCACTGGGTAGAACTTTTGATGCAATTATCGCTGATGTTCCGTGCACTGGGTTGGGTGCGCTCAGGCGCAGACCTGAGGTGCGCTGGCGCAGAACGATTAAGGATCTCGCGCCGCTTCTTAAATTACAGATTGAACTTTCCGATGCGGCAATTGAGGTACTTAATCCCGGTGGGTATTTTGGCTATGCCACTTGCTCGCCACATTTCGCCGAGACCACCGGTCAGGTTCGCGCACTTCTGAAGAGCCATCCAGAGTTGGAACTCGTTGATCTCGCTCCTTATCTACCAAGTAATCTCGGAGATGCGTTGAGAGAAGGAGCTCTCTCGCTCTGGGGCCACCGCCACGGTACCGATTCCATGTTTCTGGCAATCTTCAGGAAGAGGAAGTAGCCTTAAAACCATGGTCCGCGATATCAGGATTACGCCAAGTATTCTCAATGCAGATCGAGCCAATCTCTCGAGCGAGATTGCCCGCGTATCTGACGTTTCAGATCTTATCCACCTCGACATTATGGATGACATCTTTGTTCCAAATTTCACCTTTGACTTTGATGAAGCGAAGTCAATCATCAGTAATTGCCCGATCCCGGTGGATTCACATCTTATGGTTGCCGAAGTTGATGAGATTGCAATCGATTACGCGCAAGCGGGAAGCGCGAGTGTGACATTCCACGTTGAGGCAGTGGCAGATATACGACGGACCGCCAGGGAGATTAGAAGATATGGCGCACGCGCAGCGATGGCGATTAAACCTAAGACTGCGATCGATAGTTATATAGATTTCTTTGACCAGATCGATATGGTGCTGATAATGACAGTCGAACCGGGATTTGGTGGTCAGTCCTTTATCGATGAGATGCTTCCCAAGATAACCAGAACCCGAGAGTTGATCGGCGATCGCCCAATCTGGCTCCAGGTTGATGGCGGGATATCGCTTGAGACGATTGAACGGGCAGCAGTTGCAGGTGCAGATACTTTCGTAGCTGGCAGCGCCGTATTCAAGGCCGAAGATCCCGCTCTTATGGTTGAGGCGCTTCGTAGAAAGATAGCAATTCACTGAGCCAGAGGTTCTCAATCTTAAATGTCGAGAGAGAACGAGATCCTCTCTAGTAGAATACGAGCATGAAATCTTTCGATTCGCTCTGGGCAGAGCTTGAAGCCAAACTTTCAGAGCGACCTGAAGGCTCATCGACCGTTGCTGCGGTAGATGCAGGTGTCCATACCATCGGGAAGAAGATTCTTGAAGAGGCCGGCGAGGTCTGGTTGGCGGCTGAGCATGAGAGTGATCAAGCACTTGCCGAAGAGATCAGTCAGCTCATCTACCACCTACAGACGCTGATGTTGGCACGAGGCCTTAAGCCTGAAGATATCTACCGTTACCTATAGAAACCGAGTACTCCATGTTGCGCATTGCTGTACCTAATAAGGGCTCGCTAGCTGAATCATCCATTGAGATTTTGAAGGAAGCTGGATATCGCCAACGTACCGACTCTCGCGATCTAGTTCTGACAGATTCGGGAAATGGAGTTGAGTTCTACTACCTGCGTCCCCGCGATATTGCAATCTACGTAGGTTCAGGAGAACTGGAAGCTGGAATAACTGGGCGTGATCTCCTCATCGATTCCGGCGCAACCGCCGAGGAAGTTCTACCGCTAGATTTTGGTGGTTCAACGTTTCGATTTGCTGGACCGGTCGGCTCGGGCCTTTCGCTCGAGAAGATA
>JBEGTC010000017.1:0-13784 GCA_041179565.1 Actinomycetota bacterium | reverse complement strand
ATAGTTGCACTAAAAGGCTATTCTCTGTGGCATGCTGCAAAGCGTAATGAAAAATGGTGGTTTGTGGCAATCTTGATTCTTAATACAATTGGTATTTTGGAATTAATTTATCTGATATTCATAGTAAAGAAATGGCCCAAAATATATAATGGAAAGAAAATAGATAACAATAATCCTGTAAATACATCTACTCCAACTTCAACTCCTTCTAGCACTGTCTAATTTATTCCAATGAAGATTGAAACAAATTCAAATAGAATACAAGAAATCATAGATCGCGGTACAGCGGTAGAATTTTTTCCTTCAAAGGCAGAAGTACTAAAGCGTCTATCTTCTGGTGAAAGAATGAGAATGTATATAGGTTTCGATCCAACCTTTACTGCATTACATTTGGGTCATGCAAAAAATATAATGTTCGCCGAAGAGTTGAGACAGCTTGGGCATGAAATAATAATTTTGTTCGGAGATTTTACTGCAATGATCGGTGATCCTAGCGGAAAGGCAAGTGCTAGAAAAGCTTTGACCCGAGAAGATATAGAAAAAAATATTTCCGACTGGAAAAGACAGGTTTCTCCACTTATTAATTTGAATGACAAAAATAATCCAGCAAAGATTATGTACAATTCCGAGTGGCTGTCGAAACTTTCTTTCGGAGATGTTGTTGATTTGGCATCAAATTTTACAGTTCAACAAATGTTAGAACGTGATATGTTTGCAAAAAGACTAAAAGAAAATACACCAATTCATGTTCATGAATTTATGTATCCATTGATGCAAGGATACGATAGTGTTGCTATGGATGTTGATGGTGAAATTTGTGGCACAGATCAGATATTTAATGCTTTGGCAGGTAGAACTTTGCAAAAAAGACTAAAAGACAAAGAAAAAATTGTCATTGCACTAAATTTAATTGCAAATCCAAAGACTGGGGAACTCATGTCAAAATCAAATGGCACAGGAGTGTTTATAAATGGTACTGCAAATGAGTTATTTGGTTCAATTATGGCATTACCAGATCCAATTTGACCGGTATCTCCCTCCACGACGATATTCATGGTATTTCCGAGCACATAGCTTGTTGTGGAAGGAGTAATTGTCTGAACTTTATTTGCAAGGGCTTTGATCGTTTCAGCAACTTTTGTAAAAGTATATTTACAGCTGTATAGCTCGGTGGAGGAATTAAGGCCAGGCTTTCCAGAATAGACGCGGAGAATGTGAGATTGTGCCGTTGATGTATTTGTTGGAGCTTTCAAGAGGAAGAATGCTGTTTTTGTCTCCGAAGAAATGTCACCAAGGGGAATTGCAGAGTCTGCGGGATTAGCGAGCGAAACAACTCCACCTGAAAAAGTATCGAGCGAGACCCAAACATTGCTCTTTGCAGCGGTAGTGTTAATTTGATAGCCAACATATGAGGCATCGACATTCTGCCCCTGGCCGGAGTCGATATAGAAGACAGTGCTGTGGGTTGGTGTTGCTCGAATATTGTTAAATACATAGCTTCCATTACACACATCACTCGCCGTTGCTGACGCTGGTGATGTACCGGTCATTGCGCTAACCAATGAGAGGAGCAGAGCTGAGACGAGGGTGAAAATACGGATCTGTGCGCGATTCATAAAAGCCATCTTTCGGTGGTCGGGCCGCCCCTGCCATCACATGGGGTGAGGGTGGGGTGAGTTCGTGCGAGAACTGTACCCTCAGTATGGCCGTGGGGTGATGTTTTGGGGGTTAACGAGAAGAGCCCTGACCGGTTATGTCAGGGCTCTTCTCGTTGTGAATTTAACTAGTGGCTATGGCCGCCAGGTCCATGCGAGTGGCCGTGGCCTGCCGCCTCAGCTTCTTCACCGGCTGGGCGCTCATAGACAACTGCTTCAGTTGTAATGAACATCGCTGCGATTGAAGCTGCATTAGCGAGTGCTGAACGTGTGACCTTCACTGGATCGATAACGCCATCCTTGCGGAGATCGCCATAGATATCTGAGGCTGCGTTGAAGCCTTCGTTTGCTGGAAGTGCGCGAACCTTGGCGACTACGACGTAGCCCTCAAGTCCGGCGTTCTCGGCAATCCAGCGAAGTGGTTCGTCGCATGCCTTGCGGACAAGGGCAACACCAACAGCCTTATCACCGGTGAATCCGAGGTTATCGGCAAGAGCATCAGCTGCATGAACTAGCGCTGCGCCTCCACCGATAACGATTCCCTCTTCAACAGCGGCACGAGTAGCAGAGATTGCATCTTCAAGGCGGTGCTTCTTCTCCTTGAGTTCAACCTCAGTATGCGCGCCAACCTTGATCACGCAGACACCACCAGCGAGCTTTGCAACGCGCTCTTGTAGCTTCTCGCGATCCCAATCTGAATCAGAGTTTGCAATCTCGTTGCGGAGCTCTTGAACGCGAGCCTCTACAACCTTTGCATCTCCAGCGCCATCGACGATTGTGGTTGCATCCTTTGAGATAACAACACGACGAGCGCGACCAAGGTCGGTAATCTGAACTTGGTCTAGCTTCATGCCGATCTCAGCAGAGATGACCTGACCGCCGGTTAGGACTGCAATATCTTGGAGCATCGCCTTGCGACGATCACCAAAACCTGGCGCCTTTACCGCAGCTGAAGTGAAGACTCCACGCATACGGTTTACAACGAGAGTTGATAGCGCTTCACCCTCAACATCTTCAGCAATGATAAGAAGTGGCTTGCCTGACTGTGAGACCTTCTCAAGGATTGGCAGAAGTTCAGCGAGCGCTGAAATCTTGCCGGCAGAGATGAGGATGTAAGCATCATCAAGGACTGCCTCCATACGATCCTGATCGGTGACGAAATATGGCGAGATATAGCCCTTATCGAACTGCATACCTTCAGCGAACTCGAGCTCGAGCGCAGTAGTTGATGCCTCTTCGACGGTGATTACGCCATCCTTGCCGACCTTATCCATCGCCTCAGCGATGAGATCTCCGATTGCGCGATCCTGAGCAGAGATGGTTGCAACATCTGCAATCTCTGCCTTATCGGCAACAACTGATGCGTTCTCACGGAGGCGAGCTGATACCGCTGCGACCGCTGCTTCGATTCCGAGCTTGAGATCCATTGGCTGTGCGCCAGCGGCGAGGTTGCGAAGACCTTCCTTCACCATTGCTTGTGCAAGAACAGTCGCTGTAGTTGTTCCGTCACCGGCAACATCGTTGGTCTTGGTTGCAACTTCCTTAACGAGCTGTGCGCCCATGTTCTCAACTGGATCAGAGAGTTCGATCTCTTTCGCAATTGTGACGCCATCATTGGTGATGAGTGGTGCGCCAAAAGTCTTTGAGATAACGACGTTACGTCCCTTAGGACCGAGCGTTACCTTGACGGTGTCAGCAAGAATGTTGACTCCGCGTTCCATTGAGCGACGAGCATGCTCGTCGAATTGCAGCTGCTTTCCCATAAGAGTCGTAACCCTTACTTCTCGACGATTGCGAGAATGTCGCGAGCTGAGAGAACGAGAAGGTCTTCGTTACCTGACTTGACTTCTGTTCCGCCGTACTTGCTGTAAAGAACAACATCGCCGACCTTGACATCCATTGGAACGCGAACGCCATCATCGAAGCGGCCTGGGCCTACTGCGATTACGGTGCCTTCCTGTGGCTTCTCTTTAGCGGTATCAGGGATAACAAGACCTGAAGCTGTAGTTGTCTCCGCCTCATTCGTCTTAACGACGATGCGATCTTCTAGTGGCCGTAGTGCCATGGTGTATCTCCTTCATAGGTGTTGTTTTTGACGTTTCGTCTGACCAATCGGGGAACTGCTGGTTAGCAGTGTCGACCCGAGAGTGCTAACGCAAAGGGTAGTTGGGCTTATTCCCAGCAGCAAATCGGGGTTAGCGCAGCCCTACCTGCTCAACCGGCAGGCTGGAATCGGCATCGAAGGCCCCTTGGGTTGCTGGCCGGCCCGCTGCGACCATCAGTGAGCCGAGAGCTGCGACCATCGCCCCGTTATCGGTGCATAGACCCGGGCTTGGGATCCGAAGAGCGATCCCGGCGGCAGCGCAGCGCTCGGTGGCGACCGCTCGCAGCCGTGAATTGGCGGCAACTCCCCCGGCGATCACCAGCGAATCGATACCGGTAGAACGACAGGCGGCGAGAGCCTTCAATAGAAGTACATCGACCACCGCCTCCTGAAATGAGGCAGAGACATCGGCGCGGATATGGCTCGGAGTTGATTCGAGATATCGAGCAACGGCGGTCTTTAGCCCAGAGAAAGAGAAATCGTATGGACGTGTGGCCCAATCATTGGTCGTTGTTAATCCACGTGGGAAATCAATCGCAGTGGGATTGCCGTCACGAGCATCGCGATCGATTGCCGGGCCACCAGGAAATCCAAGGTTAAGAATTCGTGCAATCTTGTCGAAAGCTTCGCCTGCTGCATCATCCATAGTTGAACCGAGCTTGGTAATTGAACCGGTGATGTCGTCGACTTGAAGGAGCGATGAGTGGCCACCACTTACCAAGAGCGCGATAGTTGGATCGGTCGGTAAATCGTGCGTTAAGTAATCTACTGAGACATGCGCTGCTAAGTGATTAACGCCGTACAGTGGAATTCCGAGTCCTTGCGCAAGACCAGCTGCAGATGATGTGCCAACTAAGAGCGCACCCACTAAGCCGGGACCGGCAGTCACTGAGATTGCATCGAGATCTTTCAGTGAGACCTTCGCGGTCTTCAGCGCACGTTCGATACTGGGCAACATCGCCTCTAAATGTGCGCGAGAGGCAATCTCCGGAACCACTCCCCCGAATCGAGCATGTTCATCAACGCTCGACGCAATCTCATTTGCTAGCAGAGTGCGGCCATGAACAATGCCAATCGCGGTTTCATCGCATGATGTTTCGATTCCAAGCACTAACGGATGGCTCACGAGAGCTCCTTCCGCATGACTTGCGCATCGAGACCTGGTCCGAAGTAATCCATCCGAATTGAAATCGGTAGATAGCCCATCGATTTATAGAGGCCAATCGCTTCTACGTTATCTACCTTTACTTCAAGCATCATGGCGCTAGCTTTACGTTCGCGTGACCACTGCTCCATCTGTGCAATAAATTCACGCGCAATCCCACGGCCGCGATGGGAAGGTATAACTCCGACGGTCAGGATGTCCGATTCAACGCCTTCGCCGGGACAGAAACAGCCGGCGTACCCGACAACTTCATCACCATCGTCGGCGACCGAAAAGAATCGAGTCGCCGGAATTCCAGCGAACTCTTCCTTGAATTGACCGCTACTCCACGGCGAATATGGAAAGAGCTCGCGATCGAGTGAGACTAATACTGGAATATCGAGCGCTATTGGTTGGCGATAGGTAATCATGAACGCTCCGCCGTTGGTACCGCATCGGGGCGGCGTAGATAGAAGAGTTCTTCAAAGGTATCTCCCTGGGCAAGTGAAACCATCCTTTGCGGTGATGGTGTGAGACCGAAGATATGTGCAGGTGCCTCATCTGGTTTAGATACCTTTGGTCCGACAACTCTCACGCCATCGCGATAAGTGGCCCAGTAAATCTCTTTTCGCCGAGCATCGATGGCGACCGTGTATTCGCTCTGATCGACTTCGATTGCATCGAGAGTGCAAACTCCGATACATGGAATCTCTCGCGCGAGAGCAAAGGTCTGCGCAAATGCTATGCCGACGCGAAGGCCGGTATATGGCCCAGGCCCCATGCCAACAATTACTTGGCCCGGAGCTGGGTTATTGGCAAGCGCCTCTGCAACTAACTCGCTGACGGCTCGGCCATGATCGGTAGCACCTTCATGAGCGTTCGAATACAAGACCTTCTCGCCATCGAGCAGGGCAACGATTGTCTTTGAAGTTGCGGTATCGATAGTGAGTGAAATCGTCATAGTGAGAAACCGCTCCAGCGGGCACCAATTGGAGTCACCGTCACTTCACGCACATCATCGCTACGGTCGATCACAATCTCTAGCCGATCCTCACTAAGACGAGCAGATTCTTCGCCACCCCATTCAATAACGGTGACCGCCGCTTCACGAGGCGAATCTAAATCGAGATCATCGAGATAGAGCGAAGCTTTGCCAGCCTCAAGCAGGCGATAGACATCGACATGGATCAGCGGGAGCTGTCCCTTATGCACTCGTGAAATTACGAAGGTGGGTGAAGTGACCTCGTTAATTCCGAGCGCCTGCCCGATTCCTTGGACTAAGACTGTTTTGCCGGCGCCGAGCGGACCATTAAGGAGAATGAGATCGCCGGCGCGACATTGGCTACCGATGCGGGCGCCAAGCTGGCGCATCGCCTCCGGGGATTCGATCTTCACAGTGTGAAGGATAGTTGAAGGAAATGAGAGAAGGGCCCCTGTCGCCAGGAGCCCTTCTCTTCTTATTTTCTTGCTATTACTTACCGAAGTTGTACTTGAGATCAGTTGGACGGTAATCCAGATCTGTATTCAAGTATGGAGTTACCTTTGCAAGAGCGGTAACTGTGCGCTCACCAGGAACCTTTCCAGTGCGGGCAGCGGTAGCGAGCATACGAATCCACGCCATTGTCTGCGCCTTGGAGAAGGTCTGGTGGCCAACGCCTGATTCTGCAGGTGCTGCAGTGAGATCAGGTGCGCCAGCAGCGGTGTACTGAGTGTATGTCTCTGGCGTCATTGCATAGAGAGCGAGAGTGTTCCAGACCGGCTTTGGGCCAACCTTTGTCTCTTCCCACTTTGCAAGCGCCTCTTCATAGACAGCCATCTTGCGATCGACATAGCGAGCGGTATTGCCAGAGAAGACCAGACGATCTGCCTCATTAGAGAGCAAGATTGTTGGGTGCTTTGAAGTGAACTCTGACTTGTCGAGATCCTTGAACTTAGCGATCGCGGCAGCATCACCGGTTACACGAGGTGCTGCTGAGAGCACACCGAGCATTGCGGTGATCGCTTCATCACCTGAAAGTCCGAGGTTGAAACGACCAGCATCAGCCTCATCGAGCAGTGATGCCCAATCAGTCTTGGTGTTGTCGTAGAAGCCAGCGCCGGTGATCTCAGAGATTGACTGACCAGCGAGAACGCCGGTAGCAATCGCGTCGACCATATTCTCAAGTACTGCAACTGTCGCGTTGATTGACTGTTCAGGCACGAGAGTTCCGGTTGTGATTCCATCCATGTGTGCGCTCTTGGTTGGAAGACCGATCAAGAGACCGGTAAGGAGTAGCGCTGAGCGCTGTGGAATACCAGCTGGCTTAAGAGCTGCTGGATACTCGATTGGAACGTTGCCGTAATTGACTCCCCAGGCACGGAGAAGAGTGACGACCTTTCCAAGCTCTGCCGCTGATGCCATATGGCCAGCAACGCCCTTGGTGCCAAATGCAGCACATCCCTTGATATTTGGATCAAAGAAGACGCTCATGATGTACATGGCATCGCAGAGTGATTGCATTGAATCTGCAATCGATGGAGTTGTACCGGCCAAGATGCCGACTGCGTCGGCATAAGTTGGGTACTTCTCAACGAACGGAGTAATGATTGATCCAGCCTGCGATGATCCGTAGACCACCTTGTGCTTGATCTTGCTGCCGTAATACGCGGTAGCGATGTCAATTACTTCCTTCAACATCTCAACGCGATAGGTGTTGTTCCAACCACGAAGGCCCTTAACGGTTCCGTCATAGGCAGCAACGCCGTGGCCTGAGCGGAGCATCTCTGCTGTGACATCCTTGAGAGTGACCGAGTTACCTGGTGTGATCTCTTCGATGCCAGTTGGTACCGCTACAACGCCAGGGATTGGATATGTTGGACGGAAGCCATGCTCCCAGAAGAACATTGTTCCCTTGAACTTGGTAGGCACCTTAAATACATAGCTTGCGCCATTGGTGAGTACGCCACCGCAGGTCTCGACATCCTTAACAGTCTGGCAAATTGGTGCTGCCGTCGCTGCCGGTGTTGAGACGATTGCAAGAGTTGCTACGAGCGCTGATGCGCTCAAAGCGGCAATTGACTTAGCGAATTTATTGATTCTCATTGGATTAACCCACCTTTGGTAGAGCATCGGCTGCAATTGCAGGACGTGAGTACTTGAGTTCAGTTACTGCGCCCTTACCTGAATCGGTGGTCCACATCTTTCGTGTACCGCCGATTGGCTTGAGAACAGCAGATGAGTACTCACCGATCCAGAAGCCGGTATATGCCTCATGAGTCTTTGATGAGTAACCAAGTGGAGCGAGCGCTGCATTGGAGAGCTTTGCTGGGTTGGCCTCAATCCACTTGATGATTCCTTCGCGGGTGAGGTTCTTGCCAACGCCCTGAAGTGCAGCAGTTGTTAGATAAGCGATATTCATTCCCTGAAGAACGTTGTTATCCCAAATCTTTCCAGAACCTGTTGCCTTGTTGAAGTCATCGTTGATCTTCTTAAATGCCTTCACGAAGACATCGTCAGCTTCTCCAGGTGATGGAGCGTGAGATGCTGAAATGACTCCCTCGAGCTCCTTAGCAGAGTCAGCCAAACCGGTTCCATCTGTGAAGCGGATTGTCTGATACGTGGTTGCGTCAGCGCCGACCGAAATTACGATCCACTTTGCTGGCTTGTAGCCAATCTTGTTCGCTGAACGAACCGCCTTAGCAAATGCTGATGCAACTGCACCGACAACTACAACTTCGACCTTATTGTCGCGAAGTTGAGTCATTTGAGCGTCGAGACCAGCAACCTGAGTTCCAGCGATAAATGTTGCCGCTGTCTGTCGTGGCACGAAAGTTACGCCTTGGGTCTTGAGACCTTCAACGGTGTTACGACCAAAGTCATCGGTCTGGTAGAGAATTCCGACCTTCTTATCGCTGAAGTTCTCCTTGATGTACTTTCCAAGGATCTTTGCCTCAACGACATAGGTACCGAGGCCACCAAATGTTGTTGGGTACTTCTTAGGGTCGGTGTAGAAGCCGCTGTAACCACTATTGACGAAGAGGTGTGGAATTCCGCGACGGTTGATGTCCTTAATAACTGAGATCTGTGTCTGGGTACCGACTGATCCGACCATCGCGAAGACCTGCTTGTAGAGGTTACGCGCAGTCGAAATAGTCTTTCCTGCCTTGTACTCATCATTTTCTGCGATCAAAGTGATCTTGCGGCCATTGACGCCGCCCTTTGAATTTACATAGTCGAAGTAGGCGCGCATTGCGTCATCTACCTTGTTATAGCCAGGGCTAGCAGCGCCAGTCTGTGGCAACTGCATACCCAAAACAATTTCGGAATCTGTAACTCCTGGCGTTGCGGCACCTTGTGCAGGAAGCGTGCTCGCCATCAAAGTTACTGCGACGACCGCTGATGCAGTGGCCAGGAACTTGCGTGGAGATTTCTGCAGAGATCTGCGATTTATCACTACGTTCACTCTTTCTCTCTTACCGATGTTTGCAAGGAGATCAACGCGTGAAAGGATCACGAGCGGCCTCATTGCCACCAACCCAGAGCTGGGTCGGAACATGGATACGCTAACAGAGGGAAGATTTAAAGTGAATAAAAAGCGGCGAAGACACCAATTTAGGAGGCCGGTCTAGGCGGAAGATAACTTTTATTTACCTTTATGGAGTTTGGTGCCCATTACCCCAGCAGGGTTGATAACCACGGTCACAATGAGCAGGATGCCAGAGAGCAGCGCCGGCAGGTAATCCGAGATTTGGGTTGAGAGTTCAAAATTGCCCAGGAGAAGGTTGATCCAATCGGGAAGGAAGACCACGATCACAGTGCCGATGAATGCACCGGCGATACTGCGAATACCGCCAAGAACCGCCGCAGTCAGCAATGTCAGTGAGAGTGAAACCGGGTAGATACTTGGCGCAACAATTCCGCGCATTCCATAGAGCGCACCGGCGATACCTGCGAAGGCAGAGGCTACGACAAATGCAAAAACCTTCTGGCGCGAGTAGTTGATTCCGCTCAGCGATGCTGCGCTCTGATTATCTCGAATTGATTTCCAAACTCGACCGGTACGAGATAGCAAGATATTTGATGCGAAGAAGAGGGCAATCAGTGCAAACGGGAGAACTGAGTAGAGCTCCCACTCTTCATAGGTAATCTCACCGAGCAAATTACTCAACCACTCAGGAGGATAGCCAACATCAATCGGCAAACCTTCATCACCTTTAAATACTGAGAAGAATCGATTTGCTAGGGTTGGAATTGCTAGTGCGACTACGAGCGTAGTACCCGCGAGGTATGGTCCCGAGAGGCGAGCTGCTGCAGCACCGAGCAATAACCCGGCTAGAGCTGCACCCAGCATCGCAACCGGAACCGCCAACCACATTGAAAGTTGGTAATGCGTAATCACCAATCCAGCGGTGTAACCACCAACTGCCATCAGCGCACCTTGGCCGAGCGATAACTGGCCTGAGATGCCTGTTAAAAGGGTTACCGACAAGACACCTATAAAGTAGATCAATACTAAGGCGAGTTGTGATTGATTGTACGAGTCCAAATTAGCTTGGGCGAAGATGATCAGTAGGGCAAAGATCAAGGTTCGAATCAAGCTCTTGCGGAAGATGGAGTGGTGTTTTGTGTTAGACACGACGAGAATCCTTTCCGCTCAGGATGCCTCGCGGCTTAACAATGAGGACAAAAATCAAGAGGGCCAATATTGAGATGAAGACATCCTCTGGGCTCAAATAGAAGGTGACAAAAGAAATAAGTAGGCCGACGATAAAACCGCCGAGCACTGCACCAATTGGACTATTGAGTCCGCCGACTACTGCTGCGGTAAAGCCAACTATGAGTGCGAGATCAAGAGTATTTGGCGATAAGTTCGAGGATGGTGTAATCAATAAGCCTGCGAGTGATGAGGCAGCACCTGAAATCGCCCAACTGAGTGTGCGGGCATGGTTTGTGCGAATTCCACTGAGTTTTGCGACTTCCTGGTTGAGAGCGGTAGCGCGCATCGCAAGGCCCATACCGGTCTTCTTAAAGAAGATGGTAGTAGTCGCAAGAGCTATGAAAACTACTGAGACAACAAAGACATCGAAGGAGGTAAATGGCATCACCGTCCCGCCGACGGTAAAGCCCTCTTGCTTAAATGGCGCAGGGAATCCGCGCTCCTCTGCTACCCAGATGATTCCCGCCATCGACTGGAGTACGCCGAGGATTCCAAGCGAAGCGATAACAGGTACGGCTGCTCTCATCGTCTCGCTATTGAGAAGTTCGCCCCGCTTCTTATGCGAGAGTGGGCGCATCACCAAGATATCTAGAAATGCGCCGAGAACAGCGCCAGCAAGAATCGCAACGATAAAGCCAAACCAATATGAGTAGCCGCTGATAATCATCGTTGAGGCGATATAGGTACTAAACATCGCCTGACCCATCTGCGCAAAATTCACGATACCTGCTCCGCGCCAGACAATCACAAGGCCGAGTGCGACCAATGAATAGACCGCACCATTGGCAAAACCAGAGAAGAGGGCTGATAGGAAGGTGTTCATCAGTACCCCAAATATGCTGCTCGAAGGGTGGCATCTGCTTTGAGCTCTGCCGCTGGGCGGTCTGCGACTACTTTGCCAAGGGCTAAGAGAATGCCGTGATCAGCAACTCCGAGAGCAGTGTTTGCGTTCTGCTCAACCAATAGAACCGTTAGCCCGGTTGTGCGGCAGAGTGAATTAATTGTGTCGATGATTTGCTCGACAACAAGTGGAGCTAAGCCAAGTGAAGGCTCGTCGAGTAGTAAGAGTTTTGGTCGCGAGACAAGCGCACGACTAATTGCCAACATCTGGCGTTCGCCACCAGATAGCGTTCCTGCTAACTGCTTGCGACGTTCTTGCAAGCGAGGAAAGAGTTGATACATCTCATCCATCGCCGCTGCGACATCGCTACTAAATTTACGGCGACGAAAGAGCGAACCCATCTGAATATTCTCTTCAACGGTGAGTTCGGCGATGACGGCATGGCCTTCAGGAACATGAGCAATACCACGGCGAACGATCTCTTCTGGACGCAGACCGATAATCGACTCGCCCTGCCAGGTGATCGTTCCAGAGGTCGCATGTTCAAGGCCAGAGATTGTGCGGAGCAAGGTGCTCTTGCCTGCGCCATTTGCGCCGATAACGGTGGTTATCTTCGACTCTGCAGCAGCCATCGAAATACCATCAAGGGCAACTACCGAACCAAATCGGGTTACTAAGTTCTCGACTTTAAGCATGGGTTGTTCCTAGATAGGCGGCAAGCACTGCTGGATCGCGCTTTACTTGATCGAAGGTACCGCTGGCAATCACCTTGCCGAAGTTGAGGACGTAAACCTTGTCCGAGATATCGCCGATAAAATCAACATGGTGCTCAACAATTACAATTGAACACTTACGTTTCAACTGCTTTAGTAGCGCAGCAAATTTATCAATATCATCTTGGCCTAAACCCGCTGCTGGTTCATCAAGTAAGAGAATCTTTGGTTCAGCGACAAGTGCTCGAGCAATCGATACTCGCTTTGTCTCCGGGTAGGTAAGTTCATCTGGCATCTTCGCCGCCACATCGAGCGCACCAGCCCAAGCAAGTGCGGTATGAGCGCGATCGCGGAGTTGAGCCTCTGACTTGGATGAGAGACCAAGTGCATCTTTGAGAAAATTGGTCTTGCTATGAAGATCTGCGCCGATCATTACATTTTCAATAACGGAGAGGCCGCCAAAGAGCCCAACGCCTTGAAGAGTACGGCTGATCTTGTAATCAACGAGTTGATGGCTTGCTGGCCATGAAACCTTCTCGCCCTCAATTGCAATCTCACCGCTCGTTGGTGCAACTAATCCTGAAATCGAGTTGAAGATAGTTGTCTTGCCAGCGCCATTGGGTCCGATAAGGCCAACAATTGAGTTCTCTGGAATATCGAGGAAGACATCGTCGAGGGCGGTGAGGCCACCGAATTTAACGGTGAGATTGGAGATGGAGAGCACGTGGTTCGACACCTGGAATCTCCTTTGACTCACCGAATAAATCGCCTAGTAAATATGTGCGGAGTAGATTCTAGGCACACGAGGTCCAATTCGGGTCACAATCTCGTAATTAATGCTGCCGCTGGCAGCTCCCCAATCGTCTGCGGTGTATTCGCCATGCGAACCATTACCGAAGACCACAACCCAATCCCCTGAAACCGCCTTTGAATCCGGACCTAGATCTACTACAAATTGATCCATAGATACGCGGCCGATGATGGGAGCCCGCTTGCCGGCAAACCAGACACCGGCATCCTGGGCAATGCGTGGAATTCCATCGGCATATCCCATCGCTACAATGCCCAATTTGGTGTCGCGATCGGTAACAGCTGTTGCACCGTAACCAACAGGAGTGCCGGCAGGAACATCTTTTACAAGATAGAGCGCGGCTCGCAATTGCATCGCTGGTCGTAAATTGAAATCTTTAGCAGAACCCATCGTTACATCAGGAGTGAGGCCGTACATTGCGATTCCGGTTCGCACCATATCGAAGGCAGCTGCGGGATGGGTAAGAGTCGCAGCTGAATTTGAGAGGTGGCGAATGATTGACGTGTAACCAAAACTCTCTAGCGTTGCCACCATCTCTTTAAATCGATTGAGCTGTTGAAGGTTCTGAGCTTCATCTGGTTCATCGGCGCGAGCAAAGTGTGAGAAGACTCCGACGATATCGATTCCGGCAACATCATGGGCATCGATCTTCGACCACTCGCTTAAGAAACCACCGCGAGTCATTCCGGTATCGAGTTCGAGATGCACACGCGCTCTCTTCTCAGTTGAAGCGGCTTGAATCTCATGGAGCGCTTTAATTGAACCTGCAGCTAAATCGATATCGCGATCGATTGCGCTCTTAAAGTCAGAGCCAGGTTGC
>JBEGTC010000016.1:0-14078 GCA_041179565.1 Actinomycetota bacterium | reverse complement strand
CCCTCGCTCTTCTCTGAACGCCGCGCTCTTATCCTTAAAGATTTACAAGATCTCGCAGATGAAAGTAAAGATGAGATCACTCGATATCTAGAGAATATTGATCCCACAACTACAGTCATCTTTATCCATAAAGGTGGCGTCAAAGGTAAAGCACTCCTCGATGCAATCAAAAAGGCGAAGCCCGAAATCATCGCTTGCGATGCTCTTAAGAAAGAGGCGGAGAAAGAGCAGTTTGTAAAAGAACTCTTCCTCGATAGTGGTCGTAAGGCAACGCCTGGTGCAGTCAAAGCATTGGTCGGAGCGCTCGGCAGCGACCTACGCGAACTCCAACAGGCTGTCTCTCAACTCTCACTCGATGCCCCGAAGGGAACCATCGATGAGCAGATCATCGATACCTTCCATAAGGGTCGTATTGAGACAACTGGATTTGATGTCGCCGATGCAACTCTCGATGGCGATCTACCAACAGCGCTCGTCTCGCTTCGAAGCGCGCTCGAGACCGGCACCGATCCGGTAATGGTCACTTCTGCAATCGCATCGTCGCTACGAAACTTGGCAAAGGTCTCTGGCGCCAATCGCGGCTCAAAATCTTTCGAGCTCGCCGGCGAACTCGGAATGGCGCCATGGCAGATCGATAAGGCTCGTCGCCAACTGGCGGGATGGTCACCACGAGGTATCGCCTCAGCGGTAGCGGCGGTGGCGAAGGCCGATGCCGATGTGAAGGGCGCCGCCTCAGACCCGATATTTGCCCTTGAGAAGGCGCTCGCCACGATAGCTGCCGCTCGAGCCGCCCGCTAAGGGGGATTTCTTCGATTTTGGGCTGATAGCCCCGCGCTGATAGCCTACGCCTCTGCTCAATCGCACCGATTGGCGAGATCAACCAAGTTTTCAACAACTAGCTCAGGAGCTCCAGACGTGGCAAATATCAAGTCGCAGATCAAGCGTATTAAGACAAACGAGAAGGCTCGCCTTCGCAACAAGTCTGTCTTGTCATCAATCAAGACTGCAGTTCGCAAGTTCCGCGACGCTGCTGCCAAGGGTGACGCTGCTGCAATCACAACTGAGCTCCGTGCGGCATCAAAGGCGCTCGACGTTGCAGTCTCAAAGGGCGTAATTCACAAGAACTCAGCTGCCAACAAGAAGTCATCAATGGCTAAGGCAGCTGCAAAGGCTGGCGTTCGCTAATTCAGCGAACACCTCGCCACTAATTCTTAATATCTCAATCAACAGAGCGGAACACTTAAGTGCCAGCAATTAGCATTGCCAAGGCGCCTCAACCGGCATCGACCAATCCGGCGCAGATTCGCAACTTCTGCATCATCGCTCATATCGATCACGGCAAATCAACGCTCGCAGATCGCATGCTCCAAATCACCGAAGTTGTTGAAGCTCGTTTGATGCGCGCGCAATATCTCGATCGTATGGATATCGAGCGCGAACGTGGAATCACTATTAAATCTCAGGCAGTTCGTTTGCCATGGAAATCTGGCATCGATGGCCAGGAGTACATCCTCAATATGATCGATACTCCGGGACACGTCGACTTTACTTACGAAGTCTCGCGCTCGCTCGCCGCATGTGAAGGTGCAGTGCTCTTAGTCGATTGTGCGCAGGGAATCGAAGCTCAAACTCTCGCAAACCTCTATCTTGCGATGGAGAACAACCTCACCATCATTCCGGTACTCAACAAGATCGATTTACCAAATGCGCAGCCAGATAAGTTCGCCGCAGAGCTCGCCGGTCTGATTGGTTGCAAAGTTGAAGAAGTCCTTCGCGTCTCGGGTAAAACTGGTGATGGCGTTGCTGAATTACTCGATCAGATCGTTGCTCAGATTCCAGCGCCGGTGGGAGATCCAGAGGCGCCTGCTCGTGCGCTCATCTTCGACTCGGTCTACGATGCATATCGCGGCGTTGTTACCTATGTTCGTGTAGTCGATGGCCACTTAAGTCCGCGCGAACAGATTCAGATGTTCTCTACCGGCGTTAAGCATGAAGCCCTTGAGATTGGCGTTATCTCACCTGAGCCACTGCCATCAAAGGGCCTTGGCGTAGGCGAGGTAGGTTATTTAATTACCGGTGTAAAGGATGTTCGCCAATCTCGAGTTGGTGACACCATTACTAATTACGCACGTCCAACTAAAGAGGCGCTCGGTGGATATAAAGATCCAAAGCCGATGGTCTTCTCTGGTCTCTTCCCGCTCGATGGTGCTGATTTCCCAGTACTGCGTGATGCGTTGGAGAAGCTACAACTCAACGATGCTGCGCTTGTCTACGAGCCAGAGTCATCGGCAGCGCTCGGCTTTGGTTTCCGTTGCGGCTTCCTCGGCCTTCTCCATATGGAGATCGTGCGCGAACGCCTCGAGCGCGAAGCAAAACTCAACTTAATCTCTACCGCTCCTAACGTGGTCTATCGAGTCACGATGGAAGACGGTAAAGAGATCATCGTTACCAACCCTTCTGAATTCCCAGAAGGTAAGGTCAATAACGTCAAGGAGCCGATTGTTAAATCAACAATCTTGGCGCCATCAGAATTTATCGGAACCATCATGGAGCTCTGCCAAGAGCGTCGTGGCGTGATGCTCGGTATGGATTACATCTCTGAAGATCGCGTTGAAATCCGTTACACCTTGCCGCTGGCTGAAATCGTCTTCGACTTCTTTGATCAATTGAAGTCACGCACTCGTGGCTATGCATCGCTCGATTATGAAGAGATGGGCGATGAAGAAGGAAACTTGGTCAAGGTCGATATCTTGCTCCAAGGTGAGGCAGTTGATGCATTTAGCGCAATTGTGCACCGCGACAAGGCTTACTCCTATGGCGTCATGATGACCGGAAAGCTCCGCGAGCTCATCCCACGCCAACAATTTGAAGTTCCTATCCAGGCCGCTATTGGCTCTCGCATCATCGCTCGCGAATCAATTCGCGCGATTCGTAAAGATGTTCTTGCAAAGTGCTACGGCGGAGATATCTCTCGTAAGCGCAAACTTCTCGAGAAGCAGAAGGAAGGTAAGAAGCGCATGAAGATGGTGGGACGCGTTGAAGTTCCACAGGAAGCCTTCGTTGCCGCTCTTGCCACCGATGCCGATATCGAGAAGATCAAAGCAGCGCGCAAGCTCGAAAACTAGCCATGTTCTCGTACTACGTACATATTCCGTATTGCGTACGACGATGCGGTTACTGCGACTTCAACACCTACACACCGTCAGAGCTACAAGATGGCGCAACCCTTGAGATCGTCTCGGCAGATTACATCGATGCCGTACTTCGCGAGCTGGAGACGACGCCAACCGATGAGGTCAGCACCATCTTCTTCGGCGGCGGCACACCTTCGCTCATCCCACCGAAAGATTTAGGTCGAGTATTAACTGCGATTCGCAATCGCAATGGCATCACCGAAGATTGCGAGATCACGCTAGAGGCTAACCCCGATTCGGTAACGCAGGAGAAGCTCGATGGCTATATCGCCGCCGGTTTCAATCGAATCTCATTCGGCATGCAATCCAATAAAGAACATGTCCTTAAAGTTCTCGACCGTACCCACAATCCAGAGAATGTTCGCAAAGCGGTCGATATGGCGCGCGTCGCCGGATTTCCTTCAATCTCAGTTGATCTCATCTATGGCGCACCGGGGGAGTCGTTAAGCGATTGGGCTTCGACCGTTAAAGAGGCGCTCTCACTCGATATCGATCACATCAGCGCCTACGCGCTTATCGTTGAAGAAGGTACCAAGCTTGCGGCGCAGATCAAGCGTGGCGAACTCACTATGCCCGATGACGATCTGATGGCCGATATGTATCTACTGGTCGATCAGCAATGTCTGCAGAAGGGTTTGAAGTGGTACGAACTCTCCAACTGGTCGAAACCTGGCCATCAATGTCGCCACAACATCTCCTACTGGAAGTCGAAGAATTGGTGGGGCTTAGGACCTGGCGCACATTCACATATCGATCAGAAGCGATTCTGGAATGTAAAACATCCCAACGCATACAAGGAGCGAGTCTTCGCCGGGCAATCGCCGATTAAAGATTCCGAGATTCTCACCGATGAGCAGAAGAAGGCTGAGTACATCATGTTGGCTATCCGTATGCCGCAGGGAGTACGTAAAGCTGCGCTGACCGTCGCACAGTTTGAGCGAACCATGGAGTACATCACGAGCGGCCATGTCATCGAACTTCCCGATGCGATTGCGCTCACCCCGAAGGGTCGCCTGATTGCTGATCGCTTAACCCAAGCGATGCTTGGATAATTGATGAAATTGCCTCAAGAGATGCTCGGATAGATGAGCACCGGTAAACTTCCCACCATGACCAGCGATCGCAGACTCGAGATTCTTCGGGCCATCGTCGACGAGTATGTCCAGACGCAAGAGCCGGTCGGCTCCAAGGCGATTGCGGAAAACCATAGCCTCGGCATATCTCCAGCAACCATTCGCAATGAGATGGCGGTTCTGGAAGAACAAGGTCTGATCACCCAGCCACATACCAGCGCCGGTCGCATCCCAACCGATCGCGGCTATCGAATCTT
Source organism: Actinomycetota bacterium (assembly GCA_041179565.1). Classification (GTDB taxonomy): domain Bacteria; phylum Actinomycetota; class Actinomycetes; order Nanopelagicales; family Nanopelagicaceae; genus Planktophila. Next base: position 9,554 of record JBEGTC010000016.1, on the reverse strand, counting down.
CGTCGATAAGTTAGCGACCGTTAAACCACTCTCCAACGCCGAGCGCCGCGCCATTGAGACTTTCTTGCAAGAGGCCAACGATCTTGATCAGTTGATGAAGCGCAGCGCAAAGTTATTGGCGGATATCACTAAGCAAGTTGCAGTCGTGAAGTACCCGGTAATTGGTGAAACCCAGAACCGTGATTTGATGGCGGTCTCAGGCACCGCAAATCTCGCACGATCAGGTGATGGCACCTCGCTCTCCAATGTTTTGGAGGCGCTAGAAGAGCAGGTAGTTCTACTTCGACTCTTAAGCGATGCCCACCAGAACGTTCATGTCACCATCGGCAGCGAACAACCTGATGCAAACCTTCAGACCACGTCTCTAGTCACCGTTGGATATGGCATCGATGCCAACCAAGTTGGTGCCATCGGTGTATTGGGCCCAACTCGTATGGATTACGCTGGCTCTATGGCTGCTGTCTCTGCGGTGGCTCGCTATATCGGTCGATTTATCACGGAGAGTGCCCATTAATGTCTGATCTCTATCAGCTACTCAACGTCGAACGCGGCGCATCGCAAGATGAGATTAAGAAGGCATATCGCAAGATTGCCCGTGAACTCCATCCAGATGTAAATCCCGATCCAGAGGTGCAGAATAAATTTAAAGAAGTTACCGCTGCCTATGATGTTTTGAGCGATCCTCAGAAGCGCCAGCAGTACGACATGGGTGGTCGCGGTGGATTTAACGACTTCGGTGGTGGCTTCGGTGGCGGTGGATTTAGCGACATCATGGATGCATTCTTTGGTGGCGGTGGAAATCGCGGCCCACGTCCTCGTATGCGCCAAGGTCAAGATGCCTTGATCCGTATCGAAGTTGATTTAGCGGAAGCTTGTTTCGGTACCGAACGCGACATCACGCTAGAGAGCGCAGTTGTCTGCGAACGTTGCGAAGGCCAAGGCACTGCAAATAACTCACACCCAGAGACCTGCAAGGTCTGTGGTGGTCGAGGTGAGATGCAGTATGTTCAGAAATCATTCTTAGGTCAGGTAATGACCTCACGTCCATGCAGCAGCTGCTCCGGATATGGCACGGTAATTACCGATCCATGTCGCGAGTGCGCTGGCGATGGTCGCGTACGTGCAAAGCAGACCATCAATATCAAGGTTCCAGCAGGTGTTGAGACCGGCAACCGCATTCAGATGTCAGGTCGCGGCGAAGTCGGCGCCGGTGGCGGTCCAGCAGGCGATCTCTATGTTGAAATCGTTGAGCGCGCACATGACTTCTTGCTTCGTGATGGTGAGAATCTCCACGTAGCTATCTCGATTCCATTTACCGCTGCTGCTCTTGGTTCAACTGTCCAAGTTGAAACGCTCGATGGACCGATTGATCTCCAGATTAAAGCTGGCACTCAGAGCGGTTCAACTATCGCAGTCAAGGGCAAGGGCATGACTCGCTTACGCACCACCCACCGCGGAGATTTGATTGTCCATGTTGATATTGAGACGCCACATAAGCTCAACCGCGAACAAGAGAAGTTACTCAAGGAGTTCGCCAAGGCGCGTGGAGAGAAAGAGGGCGATGTCACCATTAAGCGCCACGAAGAAGGTCTCTTCGCCAAATTTAGAGATGCCTTCCATCGCTAATGCTGACCCTATTCTTCGTTGAAGATCTCCCAACAACGGTCGGCGCACAATACGAATTCGATAGCGAAGATGCTCACCATGCCATCAAAGTGCTCCGAATTTCAGCCGGTGAAATCTTCAACTTGAGCGATGGCAAAGGTTCGTGGTCGCGAGTAAGCGTCGCCAATGTCAATAAGAAATCAATGACCGTTAAGGTTTTAGAGAGTGGTTTTGAAGAGCCATTGGCAGAGCGCTTCACCATTATTCAAGCGATTCCTAAGGGCGATCGAATTAAAGAATCAATCGAACTCAATACCGAAGGCGGCGTTGATCGGATAGTTATGTGGAAGTCAGCGCGGAGCATTGGTCGTGCCGATGAGAAGATAGAGAAACTGCAACAGACTGCGCGAGAGGCATCAAAGCAATCTCGACGCTTCCGTATCCCTGAAGTTGCTGGTGTCATATCTACCGATGGCGTAATCGATGAGATCGCAAAATCCGATCTCGCGCTGGTCTTCCATGAGAGCGCAGCCGCCAAGCTTTCGCAGGTGGTTGCACCAGGGGCGAAGAAGATCGCCATCATCATCGGCCCAGAGGGTGGTCTCACCGATGACGAAGTCAGCGCATTTGCCGCAGCCGGAGCCAAGGTAGTTTTGATGGGAAGGCCAATTCTCCGCTCTGCCCACGCTGGATTGGCAGCTCTAGCTGCGACCAACACGGCCCTTTCCGTGTGGTGAAAAGCCCGCACACCCGATAGATTTTCATCCATATGGAGCGCCTCTTAGTAACTATCCCACCAGCCATTCCGATGGTCGCACTGCTCGGTGCAGGAGATGCCAATATTTTGGCGATCGAGGCAGCATTCCCATCCGTTAATGTCACAGTGCGCGGCAACGAGATCACGCTCCGCGGCCCACATGTCGATTGCATCGCACTCGAAAAACTCTTTGGCGAAATGTTGGTAGTTATTCGATCCGGCCAAGCTCTCGATGTCAGCGCAGTTCTACGCAGCATCGCCATGATTGAGGCGCAACCAGCGCAGAGCCCAGGTGAAGTTCTCTCACTCAATATCGTCAGCAACCGCGGTAAGACGATTCGACCAAAGACAGCAAATCAGAAGCTCTATGTCGATGCCATCGAAGAGAACATCATCACCTTTGGTATCGGCCCTGCCGGTACTGGTAAGACCTACCTTGCAATGGCTAAGGCTGTTGCCGCCTTGCAAGCTAAGCAGGTCAATCGCATTATCTTGTCTCGTCCAGCAGTTGAGGCGGGGGAGAAGCTCGGCTTCCTACCTGGCACTTTGAGCGAGAAGATCGATCCATATCTTCGCCCACTCTTTGATGCGCTTCACGACATGATTGATGGCGACTCGATTCCACGATTAATGCAATCTGGAATCATCGAAGTGGCACCGCTGGCATTTATGCGCGGTCGCACCCTCAATGACGCTTTTATCATCTTGGATGAGGCTCAGAACACCACACCTGAGCAGATGAAGATGTTCCTTACTCGCCTCGGCTTTGGCTCCAAGATGGTTATCACCGGCGACATTACTCAGAACGATCTACCAAATGGTCAGCGCAGTGGCCTACAGATTATTCGCAATATTCTCGATGGCGTTGCCGATATCGCCTTTATGAATCTCACCGCAGATGACGTTGTTCGCCATCGTTTGATCGGCGATATCGTCAAGGCATATGACGCCTACGAGGCTACTAAAACTGCACCAGTGAGCATTAAGAAGTAGATATCAACTTATATGACCGTTGAAGTAACAAATCGCTCTGGCGTTACCGCGCCGGAGGCTCAAGTTGAGTCGCTCCTTAACTTTGGCATCGGCTATATGGAGCTCCATCCAGAATGCGAACTCTCAGTGACCTTTGTCGATGACGTTGAGATGGAAGAGCTTCACATCAAGTGGATGGATGAGCCCGGAACCACCGATGTTCTCTCATTTCCAATGGATATGCCGGAAGGAAAGAGCGACCCGGTAACGCTCGGCGATATCGTTATTGATCCAATCGTTGCTGCGCAGCAAGCAGCAACTGCCGGCCATAGCACCGAGCACGAGATCTATATTCTCGCCGCCCACGGCCTCCTGCATATCCTTGGTTACGATCACGCCGATCGCGATGAAGAGAAGGTTATGTTCGAGCTTCAAGAGACGATTGTTAAGAAATGGGAATCACAGCAATGAATCCAATCCTTAAGGCGCTCTCGAAGCCGATCAATTCTCTGGTTAAAGAGGCGCAGAAGCACGGGTTGATTGAGCTCGATCACTCAAAACTTGCCGATAACAACTTCGAACTCGGCGATACCTTGGTGCGCGAGTTGATGGTTCCTCGCACTGAGATGGTCTGGATTGAGCGCGATAAGACTCTGCGCCAGGGATTATCACTGGCGTTGAGATCTGGTTATTCACGAGTACCGGTCGCAGGTGTTGATCTCGACAACATTATTGGCATCGCATATGTAAAGGATTTAGCTAAGCGCGCGCTCGATCACCACGAAGCAGAGACCACGGAAAAGGTAGAGCAGCATATGCGTCCGCCAGTCTTTGTTCCGGAGAATAAAGAGGCTGCTGATTTGCTCCGCGATATGCAGCGCAATCAAATTCACTTGGCGATCGTCGTTGATGAGTATGGTGGAACTGCCGGCATCATCACTATCGAAGATATTATTGAAGAGATTGTCGGCGAAATTGCCGATGAGTACGACGATGGCGTCGAATCATTTACCTGGCTATCTGAAGTCAAAGCTCGAGCAAAGGCATCAATCCATATTGAAGATCTCGCAGAAGAGTTAAAGATTGAGATTGATGAGGAAGAGTACGAAGGCATCGACACCATTGGTGGCCTCATGGCGCAGCAGCTAGGTCGCGTACCAATCGCTGGCAGCACAATTACCGTGCAGGGCTGGAAGATCACCTCAGAGCGACCAGTCGGTCGCCGTCGTAGAATTAGCTCGGTAATGATTGAGCGAGTGGAAGAGGTTGAGGAAGACCATGAATAATCCAGAAGATACAAAGCTGGTTACCTTGGCCACCAATACTTTGGCTCGCAGCGGTTCGCAGCAAGCAGCTGCGCTACGCGATACAACTGGTCGCACCTATGTGGCGATTAACGTCGTCTCACCCTCACTCAATCTCGATGCCTTTGAGGCAGTTCTTACCGTTGCACTCGCATCTGGAATTACTGGAATCGAGAGCGTTGTTGCAACCGGATCACAACCTGCAAATGTAAAGGCGATTAAAGATTTCGCCCCTACAGCTACCGTCTTCTATATCGATTCACGCGGGGAAGAAATCTCGCTTTAACCGTTAAGATAGGCGCATGCGCGTCGTTCGTTTCACCCCACTTCCAGATGCCGGGCTCGGTTCCGACCCTATGTATGGCATCCTCGAGGAAGATAACCAGATCACCATCATCACCGGAGATCCGATCTATCAGGGTATCCAGAAGACCGCCGCCCGCCTTGAGCTCACCAAAGTCCGCCTACTGGCGCCAGTGATTCCCCGGAGCAAGATCGTTGCAATTGGCAAGAACTACGCCGATCACGCCGCTGAGATGGGCGGCGTTGTTCCGGATGAGCCGATTATCTTTATCAAGCCCAACACCACTATCGCTGGTCCAGGCGACACCATTGTCTGGCCCGAGATGGCGCCATCGATTGATTACGAGGCAGAGCTTGCGATAGTTATCGGTCGCATCTGTAAAGATGTTCCGAAAGAGAAGTACGCCGATGTGATCTTCGGTTACACCCTCGCTAACGATGTTACCTGTCGCGAATTACAGAAGCGAGATGGCCAATGGACTCGCGCCAAAGGCTTCGACACCTTCTGCCCACTAGGTCCTTGGATTGAGACCGACTTTATTCCAGGCAATCAGCGCATCTCGCTGACTCTCAATGGCGAAGTGAAGCAAGATGCCCACTTGAGCGACATGATCTTTAAAGTCCCAGATATCATCAACTTTGTATCAAGTGTGATGACGCTTCTTCCCGGCGATGTCATTATCACTGGAACTCCAGCAGGTATCGGTCCAATGCCGGAGAAATCAACTGTTGCAGTAGCTATCGAAGGCCTAGGCCAACTAACAAATAAGGTGAGTGCGCGTCCATGACGGATACAAAGAAGGTAAAGGTACGTTTCGCTCCATCTCCTACCGGAGATTTGCACGTCGGAAATATCCGCACTGCGCTCTTTGATTGGGCCTTTGCTCGCCACACCGGTGGCACATTTCTATTCCGTATCGAAGATACCGATACCACTCGCGTAACACCTGAATACATTCAGGCAGCGATCGATACTTTGAAGTGGCTTGGTCTTAATTGGGATGAGGGACCAGAAGTTGGTGGTCCCAATGGTCCATATCTTCAATCGCAACGTCTCGATATCTATGCCACCTGGGCGCAGAAGTTTCTCGATCAAGGCGATGCCTATCACTGCTACTGCTCACCGGATGAGCTAGAAGCGGTGCGCGAAGCACAGCGCGCAGCCAATGTCGCTCCTGGCTATAACGGCCACTGCCGTGATTTAACTGCCGATCAGATCGCTGCCTATAAGGCTGAAGGTCGTGAGGCTGTTGTCCGTATGCGTATGCCAGATGGCACCACCGCCTTTACCGATGCAATCCGTGGTGAAGTCACCTTCGATCACAAGTTTGTTCCAGACTTCGTCTTGGTACGTGCCGATGGTTCGCCGCTCTACACCTTGGCGGTAGCTGTTGATGATGTCTTGATGGAGGTCACCCACGTTCTACGCGGTGAAGATCTCTTATCTTCAACGCCACGTCAGATTCGCGTCTATCAAGCGATGGGCGTTAAAGAATCTGATTACCCAACATTTGCTCACCTGCCATTTGTGATGGGCCAAGATAATGCCAAGCTCTCAAAGCGCAACGGCGAGGTCTCGATCGCCTGGTATCGCGAGCAGGGCTACCTACCCGAGGCGATCTGTAACTACCTCGCACTCCTTGGTTGGTCACCGGGCGATGATCGCGAGAATATTTCAATGCAGGAGCTCACCGAGCTCTTCACCGTTGAGAAGGTCCATTCATCACCAGCTCGCTTCGATATGAAGAAGCTCGAGGCGATCAACGGCGACAAGATCCGCGCACTGACTCTCGATGAGTTCCTTAAGTGGACTTTGCCGTTCCTCACCAAAGCAGGGATCATCACCGGTAGCGATAGCGAGATCGAACTCGTCAAGAAGGCGCTGCCGCTGATTCAAGAGCGCATCGTCAAGTTAGATGAGACACCAGGGCTCCTCAAGTTCCTCTTCGTTAAAGAATTTGCTGTAGATGCCGATGCCGTCGCCAAGATCACCGATGGTGGATCGAAGGATGTCCTCAAGCGTTCGATCAAAGAGCTTGAAGGCCTATCGTCATGGAACCACGGATCAATCGAGGCAGCTCTCCGCGCTGCGCTGATTGAAGATATGGGGCTCAAGCCGCGCATCGCATTTACCGCGCTTCGCATCGCAACGACCGGCAGCACCATCTCGCCACCGCTCTTCGAATCGATGGAGTTGCTCGGCCAAAGCACCTGTATTTCGCGTATTTCAGCAGCCCTAGCCCTCTAACCAGGAGTGGCAAGAGCACCCCTGTCAGTCAGGTAAACTTCTCCACGCACAAGAAGGGCGAAATCCAATAAGGCTAAGCCGGCTTGGATCTGAAGACCTTGGGGTATGGGGTAATTGGCAGCCCTGCTGATTCTGGTTCAGTAAGTCTAGGTTCGAGTCCTGGTACCCCAGCGCAGTACAACTTAATAAAACTAGGGCCCCGTCGTCTAGCGGCCTAGGACTCTGGCTTCTCAAGCCAGCTACGAGGGTTCGAATCCCTTCGGGGCTACAGATAGATAAGTGCCATCTCTCATTAAAACGAGGGATGGCACTTTTTATTGCCGGTAAGTTTCTCTTATGCGCGTAATCAATGTCGAGCAATTGCAATCAGTACTAGCTAACTTACCGAGCAATCCACGCATTATCGCCTCCGGCAACTTTGCCACCCCGACCGTTCTGCTCGATGCCGCAGATAAGGCGCTCCCGGAATTTAAGTTACATATGCTCAACGCCCAACCTGGTATTCCAGATCGCGAAGGCATTACCTACGAGAGCGCATTTGTGGGCCACGGAATGCGTCGCCACCCACGACTTAATTACATTCCCTCTCGACTCTCGCTGGTGCCGGTAGTTATCCGTGATTACGCGCGCCCAGATGCGGTCTTTCTCCATACCTCGCAGCAACGCCACGACACTGTCTCGCTCGGCACCGAGGTCAATATCCTTCCAGCTGCAATTGAGGCAGCGCATGCCCACGGTGGAATCGTTATCGCACAAGCAAATAAGCAGATGCCATACACCTACGGCGATGCCCAGATCTACGAGTCAGAGATTGATTATCTCGTTGAGGTTGATCAACCATTGATGGTCAAGCCCGAGACCAAGTTCTCACCTGAGTCGCTACAGATAGGTGACCGAATCGCATCGCTGATTGAAGATAACTCAACTTTGCAGCTTGGCATTGGCGCCATCCCCGATAGCGTCCTTAACTCACTTAAAGGTCGTCGAGGGCTTCGTATCTGGACAGAGATGTTCTCCGATGGTGTTTATAACCTCCACAAGTTGGGAATTCTCGATCCAGAGATCTTGATTACCGCATCCTTTATCTTCGGTACTCAAGAGCTATACGAGTGGCTCCACCTTAATCGCCGAGTGCAGATGTTACGTACTGAGAAGACCAATAACCCAAGTCTGATTGCACGCCAAGCGCGGATGACCTCAATCAACGCTGCGCTTCAAATTGATCTCTATGACCAAGCCAACGCCTCACACGTTCGCGGTGAGATTTATAGCGGATTTGGTGGTTCAACCGACTTTATCGTTGGCTCGCTCCATAGCCGTGGAGGTCGATCCTTTATGGCGCTTCCTTCATGGCACCCAAAGGCGCAGGTCTCATCGATTGTTCCGCGGTTGAGTGAGAACGTCACCAGCTTCCAGCACTCATTTGTCGTTACCGAACAAGGAGCGGCGGCATGCTTTGGCCATACCCAGAGTGAGCAGGCGCTCAACTTAATTAATAACGCCGCCCACCCGGATGCAAAAGAAGGCTTAGTTCAAGCCGCTTCTGTCTTTGGTCTGCTTAAGTAATTAACGCTGAGACTTGTGGCGATCAGCCATCATATCCATAAGGGCAAAGAGCACGCCAGAGACCACGAAGGTCATATGGATACCGATACGCCATGCCTGACGTTCAGTGTCGTATGGCGTTTCCTGCATAAAGTCTTTGAGAAGTTCGATAACAGAGATAGCTACCAACGAACCGATTAACTTAATCTTCAGACCGCTGTAATCAACATGTCCCATCCAGTGCGGACGATCTTTAGCGCCCTCTGCAATTGAAATCTTAGAGACGAAGTTCTCGTATCCAGCGAAGAGAACGATGATGATCAGGTTTGCTAAGAGAACAGTGTCGAGTAGTTCGAGGACCTCAAGGGTGATCTCTGCGGCGCTCATATCGACGACATGGGTCATCATGTGCCAGAAGGAGTGGAAGAAGCGATAGAGGATAGGCACCAAAGTCAGGAGCAATCCGATATAGAGCGGAGCCAAGAACCAGCGTCCCGCGAAGATGATGCGTTCGATTAAGGTCTCTAGTTTTTCCATAACCAAGAGTTTATAGGTAGCGTTCTCTCATGGACTGGATTAACGCTCTCAATCGCCGAATCGCAGAGAAAATCACTGCCGGAGTCTCCACTATGTGGGCTGCCTACCTTTTCGCTGCAATCGCTCTGATCTCTCTACCTGCCGCTATTCGCAGCGGAGATACGCTGACAATCGTCGATTGGATCGCTCAGACCTTCCTGCAATTGGTTCTTCTCTCCATCATCATGGTTGGCCAGCAGCGCTCTTCCGACGATGTCACCAAGCAGATTGAAGAGACCCATGC